>DATFKM010000520.1:0-4911 GCA_035268645.1 Paracoccaceae bacterium
AGCCGAATCCGTTGGCCCCGGATTTCCGCCCATGACGGGATGCCGCCTCGAAGCCCCCCGCGCGGCCTGTCTCCCTGCCCCTGCACGGCTGCAAGCCTCGTCAGCAGCCTCGGCGCGAGCGGGAAAGGCACGGCCTCCTAAAGCCGCGCCAACGTTTCGCTGCAGGGCTCGCCGCCGTACCAAAGCTCCAGCGCCCGGGCGAAGGGGGCGCGCTCGCCGCCCTCGGCCGCCACCTCGCGGAACAGCGTGAGACACGAGCGGAACTTCGCCGCGTCCACTGCGCCGAAAAGCCGCGCCATGTCGGTCTCGCCGGAGGCCGCCGCAGCCTCGATCCCCGCCAGCAGCCGCGGACCGAGCGTCGGATGCGCGAGATACGCGCGCGCCTCCGCCGCGCCGGAGATGGCGTAGCGCCGCGCCGTCTCGCTGCGGCCGATCCCGGCGATCTGGGGGAACACGAACCACATCCAGTGCGTGCGCTTCCTGCCGGCCTTCAACTCGGCCAGGGCTCCCTGAACGACGCCCTCCTGAGCGGCCTCGAAACGGGCCAGGTCGTGTGGGTCGTCCTCCATGTCGGTCTCCCCCGTCGCGCCGCCGCCCCGCCCGCGTCGCGCGCGGACGGAGCCGATCATGCCGCGACGGGCGCGCCGTGTCGCCTCAGAACCGCGCCTTCGCCCGGTCCCAAGCCTGCGATATCGCCTGGCCGGCCTCCTCGAAGCCCGTCTTCAGCTCCTCGCTCGCCTCGCCGGAACTCTCGCGCGCCTTGGCCAGGATCGCCTTGGCCTTGTCGCGCTGGGTCTCGAGCTCCTCGATCTCCTTCTGCAACTCCCGTTTCGCTTCGCCGCCCGCCTCGTCCGCGCGGGCCTTCAGATTGCGGATGTCCGTCTCCCACGCGCGCAGCTTCTCCGCCATGCGGTCCGCCACCATGTCGTCCTCTTCGGCCATGCCGATACTCCATCCGTCATGCAGGTCCCGGCGACAACGTCCGCCGCCGGCCCCCGTTCCGGCGTGACGCTCCGTCGCAAGCGAGGCCGGCGAAGTCGCGAACCGGCTTCAAGCCCGCATCCAGCCGTCGTAGGCAGGAGGCGCGCGGGACCGCCCCGCGGCACGAACGGAACCGAGAGGAGAGGGGCCGGCGCATGACCCAGGGATCGGACATCGAAATCGCCCGCGAAGCGCGCAAGCGCCCCATCCAGGAGATCGGCGCCCGGCTGGACGTGCCGTCCGAGGCGTTGCTGCCCTTCGGTCACGACAAGGCCAAGCTCTCTGCCGACTTCATCAAGGGGCTGGAGGACCGGCCCGACGGCAAGCTGATCCTCGTGACCGCCGTGAACCCGACCCCGGCGGGCGAGGGCAAGACCACGACGACGGTCGGCCTCGGCGACGGGCTCAACGCCATCGGGAAGAAGGCGGCGATCTGCCTGCGCGAGCCCTCCCTCGGCCCCTGCTTCGGCATGAAGGGCGGCGCGGCCGGCGGCGGCTACGCCCAGGTCGTGCCGATGGAGGACATCAACCTCCACTTCACCGGCGACTTCCACGCCATCACCAGCGCCCACAACCTGCTCTCCGCGCTGATCGACAACCACGTCTACTGGGGCAACGCGCTCGGCATCGACACGCGCCGCATCGTCTGGCGGCGCGTGCTCGACATGAACGACCGGGCGCTGCGCCAGATCACGACGTCGCTCGGCGGCGTCGCCAACGGCTTCCCGGCGGAGGGCGGCTTCGACATCACCGTCGCCTCCGAGATCATGGCGATCCTCTGCCTCGCCAAGGACCTCGAGGACCTGCGCGACCGCCTCGGGGAGATCGTCGTCGCCTACACGCGGGACCGGGCGCCGATCCACGCGAGGGACCTGCAGGCCGACGGCGCCATGACCGTCCTTCTCCAGCAGGCGATGCAGCCCAACCTCGTGCAGACGCTGGAGAACAACCCCGCCTTCATCCACGGCGGCCCCTTCGCCAACATCGCGCATGGCTGCAACTCGGTCGTCGCCACGCGCGCGGCGCTCAAGCTCGCCGACTACGTGGTGACGGAGGCCGGCTTCGGCGCCGATCTCGGGGCCGAGAAGTTCTTCGACATCAAGTGCCGCAAGGCCGGCCTCTCACCCGACGCCGTGGTGCTGGTCGCCACGATCCGCGCGCTCAAGATGAACGGCGGCGTCGCCAAGGCCGATCTCGGGACCGAGAACGTGGGGGCCGTCGCCAAGGGCTGCGACAACCTCGGACGGCACCTCGAGAACCTCGCGCAGTTCGGCGTGCCCGTCGTCGTCGCCATCAACCACTTCGCCGGCGACGCGGAGGCCGAGATCGCCGCCGTGCAGGACTTCGTCGCCGCCCGAGGGACCGAGGCGGTGCTCTGCCGCCATTGGGCCGAGGGCTCGAAGGGCACGACCGAGCTCGCCGAGAAGGTCGTCGCGCTGGCCGAGGGCGGCACGGCCCAGTTCGCCCCGCTCTATCCCGACGACATGCCGCTGATGGAGAAGATCGAGACGGTGGCGAAGCGCATCTACCGCGCCGAAGAGGTGATCGCGGACCGCAAGGTGCGCGACCAGCTCGCCGCGTGGGAGGACGCCGGCTTCGGGAGCCTGCCGGTCTGCATGGCCAAGACCCAGTACTCGTTCTCCACCGACCCGACGCTCCGCGGCGCGCCGGAAGGGCACTCGATCCCGGTGCGGGAGGTCCGCCTCTCCGCCGGGGCCGGCTTCGTGGTGGCGATCTGCGGAGAGATCATGACCATGCCCGGCCTGCCGCGCACCCCCGCCGCCGAAACCATCGGCCTCGACGCCGAGGGCCGGATCGAGGGGCTGTTCTGACCCTCCCGGACGGCCCGCCGCACTGGACGCGGCGGGCCGTCCGCGGGATGGTCGAGCCCATGAGCCGCCTCGCCCGCCGCACCGGCCCCGCCCTCGCCCTCCTCGCGCTGCTGGCCGCCGCCCCGGCCGCGGCGGAGGAGCCCTACTACCACCCGCCGATCACCTCGGAGGAGAGCTTCGCCCGCCAGCTCATCGAGGGACCGCCCGCCGGCAAGGCGGATCGCGAGGGCTTCGTCACCCTCGTCACGCGCGCGCAGCTCGACGCGCCGGCGAACCCGACCTTCTCGCTCTTCGCCAAGGGCGGCGATTCCGACCGTCTCTACATGATCGCGCTCTCGGACGACGAGTTCCGGACCCTGCACCGCGCCCGCGCCGTGCTGGCGCAGCTCACCTACAATCTGCGCTCCACCTCCTTCTTCCGGGAGCAGGGGCTGGCCGTCGACGCGACCTTCTTCGACATCCTCCAGCTCCTCGGCTTCGAGAGCCTCGTGGTCTCCGACGGCGTCGGCTGGGCGCACCGGATCGACTTCGAATGACCGACCTCTCCGAGATCACCAGCCTGGGCCGCGACGCGCCGATCCCGACCTCGCCGGACGAGGCACGGCTCGATCCGGTGCCGAACCCGCGGCGGGGGGAACTCTATCTGGCGCGCTTCACCTGCCCCGAGTTCACCTCGATCTGCCCCGTCACCGGCCAGCCCGACTTCGCGCATCTGGTGATAGACTACGCGCCCGACGCGCATCTGGTGGAATCGAAGTCGCTCAAGCTGTTTCTGACCAGCTTCCGCAACCACGGCGCCTTCCACGAGGACTGCACGCTCGAGGTCGCGACCCGCATCCGCGACGTGACGAAGCCCCGTTGGATCCGCATCGCAGGCTACTGGTATCCGCGCGGCGGCATCCCCATCGACGTGTTCTGGCAGTCCGGCCCGCCGCCGGAGGGCCTCTGGCTCCCCGATCCGGGCGTCGCCCCCTATCGCGGCCGCGGCTGAGCGGCCGAAGGAGACCCCCCATGCCCGACGCCGCCGACCGCCGCGCCGAGATCATCGACGGCAAGGCCTTCGCCGCCGCCCTGCGGGGGCGGATCGCCGGCCACGTCTCCGCGATGAAGGCGAAGGGCGTCGCGCCCGGCCTCGCCGTGGTGCTGGTCGGCGAGGACCCCGCCAGCCAGGTCTACGTCCGCAACAAGCACCGCCAGACGCTCGAGGCGGGGATGGAGAGCTTCGAGCATCGCCTGCCGGTCGAGACGCCGGAGGCCGAGCTCCTCGACCTCGTCGCGCGCTTGAACGCCGATCCCGCCGTCCACGGCATCCTCGTGCAGCTTCCGCTGCCGCGCCATGTCGACGCGGCCAAGGTGCTCGACGCCATCGACCCGGCGAAGGACGTCGACGGCTTCCACGTCGTCAACGTCGGCCGCCTCGCCACCGGCCTGCCGGCGCTGACGCCCTGCACGCCGCTCGGCTGCCTGATGCTGCTGAAGGACCGACTCGGAGACCTCTCGGGCGCGGAGGCGGTCATCGTCGGCCGCTCCAACATCGTCGGCAAGCCGATGGCGCAACTGCTCCTGCGGGAGAGCTGCACGGTCACCGTCGCCCACTCGCGCACCCGCGACCTCCCCGGGACCTGCCGCCGCGCCGACATCCTCGTCGCCGCCGTCGGCCGGCCCGAGATGATCCCAGGCGACTGGATCAAGCCCGGCGCCACGGTGATCGACGTCGGCATCAACCGCATCCCCGCGCCGGAGAAGGGCGAGGGCAAGCACCGCCTCGTCGGCGACGTCCATTTCGAAAGCGCCGCGTCCGTCGCCGGCGCGATCACCCCGGTCCCCGGCGGCGTCGGCCCCATGACCATCGCCTGCCTGCTCGCCAACACCCTGACCGCCGCGAGCCGCATCCACGGCATCGAGCCGCCCGCCGACCTCACGCCCTGAGACGCGGCGGCGTCACCGCGCCGCCATCACCGCCATCGTCCCCAGCATCAGCGCCACCGCGACGCGCCCCTCCGGCCCCTCCGCGAACACCTCCGCCCTGACGACGGAAAGGCGCCGCCCGGCGCGCTCCACCCGCCCCTCGGCCACCACCCGCTCGCCCTGCGCGGGG
>DATFKM010000521.1:0-4156 GCA_035268645.1 Paracoccaceae bacterium
CGCTCGACGCCGAGGCGCCGCGGGCGCCGAGCGCGACCGGCGTCTATCCGAACGCGGACTGGTACGAGCGCGAGGCCTTCGACCTCTTCGGGATCGACTTCGAGGGTCACCCGAACCTGCGCCGCATCCTGATGCCGGAGACCTGGGAGGGTCGCCCCCTCCTCAAGAGCCACTACGCCCGGGCGACCGAGGCGGGGCCGTTCCGGCTGCCCCAGGACCGCTTCGAGGCGGAGGAGGCGGCGCTGGAGGCCGAGCCGGCGCGCGCGCGCCTGCCGGGGGCGGCGGACGACGCCGACCTGATGGTGCTGAGCGTCGGGCCGAACCATCCGGCGGTGCACGGCGTCTTCCGGGTGATGCTGGCGCTCGACGGCGAGGAGATCGTCGCCTGCGCACCCGAGGTCGGCTTCCACCACCGCGGCGTCGAGAAGATGGCCGAGCGCCAGACCTGGCACGGCTTCATCCCCTACACCGACCGCGTCGACTATCTGGGCGGGGCGCTGAACGAGATGCCCTACGTGCTCGCGGTCGAGCGTCTCTGCGGGATCGAGGCGCCGCCGCGGGCGGCGATGGCGCGGATCATGCTGTGCGAGCTGTTCCGGATCATGTCGCACCTGCTGTTCTACGGCACCATGGCGCAGGACGTCGGGGCGCTGTCGCCGGTGTTCTACATGTTCCGCGACCGCGAGCGGGCCTATCGCCTCGTCGAGGGGATCACCGGCGCGCGGATGCATCCGGGCTGGTTCCGCATCGGCGGGCTGGCCGAGGACCTGCCGGAGGGCTGGGACCGCGAGCTTCGCGATTTCCTCGACTGGCTGCCGGGGCGGCTCGACGATTACGAGCGGATGGTGATGCGCAACCGGCTGTTCCGCGCGCGGACCGTCGGCGTCGGGGAATACGACACCGCCGAGGCGCTGGACTGGGGCGTGACCGGGCCCGGTCTGCGGGCGACGGGCATGGAGTTCGACCTGCGCCGGGACCGGCCCTACGGCGGCTACGAGGCGCTGGAGTTCGACGTGCCGACGGGAAGGCGGGGCGACAGCTACGACCGCACGCGCGTGCGGATCGAGGAGATGCGCCAGTCGCTGCGGATCCTGCGCCAGTGCCTCGAGGAGATGCCGGGCGGGCCGGTGAAGGCGGATCATCCGCTGACCACGCCGCCCCCGCGCGAGCGGATGCTGCACGACATAGAGACGCTGATCCACCACTTCATGCACGTCTCCTGGGGCCCCGTCGTGCCGGCGGGCGAGGCGACGATCCCGACCGAGAGCGCGCGGGGCCTGACCCAGTACGCCCTGACCTCGGATGGCGACACGGTCAGCTACCGCACGCGGATCCGCACGCCCTCCTTCGCGCATCTGCAGATGCTGCCGCGGCTGGCGGAGGGGCTGACCGTGGCCGATCTGGTCGCGATCCTCGGCAGCGTCGACTTCGTGATGTCGGACGTGGACCGATGAGCCTCGACGCGGCGACGAGAGAGGCGATCCGGGGCCTCCGCAAGCGGCACGACGGCGAGGGGCGCCTCGCCGCGGTCGAGGCGCTGCGGCGGGTGCAGGCGGCGCATCGATGGGTCTCGGACGCGCATCTGGCGGAGACGGCGGCGCTGCTCGGCATGACCGAGGCGGAACTCGATTCCCTCGCCACCTTCTATTCGCTGATCTTCCGCCGGCCGGTGGGCGAGCGGCTGATCCTGCTCTGCGACAGCCTGCCCTGCTGGATGGCGGGATCGGAGGCGCTGCGGGCGCGGCTGCGCGAGCGGCTCGGCATCGACTTCGGCGAGACCACCGAGGACGGGCGCTACACGCTGGTCAACATCTGCTGCGTGGGCGCCTGCGACGCGGCGCCGGCGGCGCTGCGCGACTTCGCGCTGGTGGCGCCGGCCGAGGTCGAGGCGCTGCTGGAGGACGGGCCGTGACGGAGGCGCCGCTGACCGGCCATGCGCGGGCGGACCGCACGCCCCACACGCTCGCCGAATGGCGGCGGCTCGGCGGCTGGGAGAGCTTCGATCATGCGGTGCGGGAGCGCACGCCGGACGCGGTGATCGCGGCGGTGAAGGATGCGGGTCTGCGCGGGCGAGGGGGCGCCGGCTTTCCGACCGGCGTGAAGTGGGGCTTCATGCCGGCGGATCCGGACGGCCCGTCGCATCTGCTCGTCAACGGCGACGAGATGGAGCCCGGCAACTTCAAGGACCGCTGGCTGATGGAGGCGGTTCCGCATCTGGTGCTGGAGGGCGCGGCGATCGCGGCCTGGGCGATGCGGGCCTCGCATGTCACGATCTTCGTGCGGGACGCCTATCGCGCGGCGCAGCGGGCGATGGCCGGCGCGGTGGAGGAGGCCCGCGAGGCCGGGCTGATCGGCGCCGGCGCCGTGCCGGGGGAGCGCGGCCTCGAGGTCTCGCTCCACGCTTCTGCCGGGCGCTACATCTGCGGCGAGGAGACGGCGCTGATCGAGGCGCTGGAGGGCCGGCGCGCGATCCCGCGCGAGAAGCCGCCGTTCCCCGCGCAGTCGGGACTGCACGGGCGGCCGACGACCGTCAACAACGTCGAGACGCTGGCCTGCGTGCCCGGGATCCTCGCCGAGGGCGGCGCCGCCTGGAAGGCGCGCGGGCGCGGCGAGGACGGCGGAACGAAGATCTTCGGCGTCTCCGGCGCGGTGCGCCGGCCGGGCCCGTTCGAGGCGCCGATGGGAACGCCGGCGCGCGAGGTGCTGGAGCGCGCCGGGGGGCTGCGCGACGGCGCGCGCCTCGCCGGATTTCTGCCGGGAGGGCTTTCGAGCGGCTTTCTCGGGGAGGAGGCGCTCGACGCGCCGATGGACTTCGAGGGGATGGAGGCGGCGGGCAGCCAGTTCGGGACCGGCATGGTGATCGTGCTCGACGATTCGGTCTGCCCGGTCGCCGCCCTCGCCAACGCCGAGCGCTTCTTCGCGCGGGAGAGCTGCGGCTGGTGCACGCCCTGCCGCGACGGCCTGCCGTGGACGGCGCGGCTGCTGGAGGGGTTCTGCCGCGGCGAGGGTCGGCGCGAGCATCTCGAGGTCCTGCGCCGGCATTGCGCGATGGCGCCGCACGCCTTCTGCGGACACATGCCGGGGGCGGTCATGCCGCTCGAATCCGGGCTCGACCGCTTCGCCGACGCGTTCGAGGCGCATCTCGCGGGCGGCTGCCCCTGGGGGCGGGCGTGAGCGTGCGGATCCTGATCGACGGTCGGCCGGCCGAGGCGGCGGAGGGGGGCGATCTGCTGTCCGCCTGCCTCTCGGCCGGGGCGGACCTGCCCTATTTCTGCTGGCATCCGGCGATGGGCTCGGTCGGCGCCTGCCGGCAATGCGCGGTGCGGGTGCGCGGGCCGGACGGCGAGGACAAGGGCCTCGCCATGGCCTGCATGACCGGGGTCGAGGACGACCTGCAGGTCGAGATCGCGGATCCCGAGGCGGCGGCGTTCCGCGCCGGCATCGTCGAGCAGCTGATGCTGGACCATCCCCACGACTGCCCGGTCTGCCCGGAGGGCGGCGCCTGCCATCTGCAGGACATGACCCTGATGACCGGCCACCGCATGCGGCGGGCGGCGCGCGGGCCGAAGCGGACGCATCGGGACCAGGACCTCGGCCCGTTCCTGACGCACCACATGAACCGCTGCATCGCCTGCTATCGCTGCACGCGCTTCTACCGCGACGTCGCGGGGGGAAGGGATCTCGACGTCTTCGGCGCGCGCGACGGCGTGTTCTTCGGACGCGCGGAGGACGGGACGCTGGAGAGCCCCTTCGCCGGAAACCTGGCCGAGATCTGCCCGACCGGGGTCTTCAACGACAAGCCCATGACGGAGGCCTACGTCCGCAAATGGGACCTCGAGAGCGCGCCCGCCGTCTGCCCGCATTGCGCGCAGGGCTGCAACCTGACGCTTTCGGCGCGCAAGGGCGTGGTGAAGCGGGCGCAGACGCGGTTCAACCCCGACGTCAACGGCTTCTTCCTCTGCGACCGCGGCCGCTTCGGCGTGCTGTTCGCGGCGGCGGAGACGCGGCTTCGCGCGCCGCGGATCGCCGGGCGCGCGGCCGAAGAGGCGGAGGCCGTCGCGGCGGCGCGCGAGGCGCTGGCGGAGGGGGCGGTCGGCCTCGGTTCGCCCCGCGCCTCGGCCGAGGCGAACTGGGCGCTGCGGCGGCTGGTCGGCCC
>DATFKM010000522.1:0-6449 GCA_035268645.1 Paracoccaceae bacterium
CGACGACCCTTCCCGCATCCGCTCTCTGTGCCTTCAGCCATGGATCCAGAAAGTCATCGGTTAAGCGCGGCGGTATGACGCCTGACGGGGGAATCCTTGGCGGGCGTGCGGGGCTCGGGGGGATCGACCCCCGCTCGCCCCGCCGAGGCGCGTTCCGCGCCTCGCGCCCGGCCCGCCCCGGCCGCGTCAGGCGACCGAGAGCAGCGCCTCGGCGAAGCGCTCCGTCTCCGACGCCGCGAGGCCGGCGACGTTGATGCGCCCGCGCGGCATCACGTAGATCGCGTGCGTCTCGCGCAGGCGCGTCACCTGATCCTCGTCGAGGCCGAGCAACGAGAACATGCCGCGCTGCTCCTCGAGGAAGCTCCAGCCGCCGCCGCCCGGGCGGCGGGCCAGCGCCTCCGAGAGGGCGCGGCGGTTGCCGGAGATCCGCGCCCGCATCTCCGCCAGTTCCGCCGCCCAGTCCTCCGCGAGCGCGTCGTCCGCGAAGATGCGACGCATCACCTCGCCCGGCCGCCACGGCGGGAACGAGACCGAGTTGCGGTTGACCACCGCCAGCGCCTCGCCCGCCGCGCGCCGCGCCTCGGCCGTGGGCGAGACGACGAGCGCGACGCCCGCGCGATCGCGGTAGAGCCCGAAGCTCTTGGAGCCCGAGACGGCGATCAGCGTCTCCGGCGCCGCGTCGACCATGGTGCGAAGGCCCGCGAGGTCCTCGTCCCAGCCGCGCCCGAGGCCGGGATAGGCGACGTCGAAGAACGGGATCCAGCGCCGCTCCGCCGCGATGGCGGCGAGGCGCGCCCAGCCCGCCGCGTCCGGATCGGCCCCGGAGGGGTTGTGGCAGCACGCGTGCAGGACCACCAGATCGCCGGCGGGCGCCTGTTCCAGCGCCGCGACGGCGGCCTCGAAGTCCAGCTCCCGGCCCGCGGCGTCCAGCCAGGGATAGGTCTCGCAGGTCAGGCCGGCGGCGGTGAGCAGGCTGGCGTGGTTGATCCAGGTCGGCTCCGGCAGCCAGACGCGGGCGCCGACGCGCGCCAGAGCCGCGAGCCGGCCGAGCGCGAAGAGCGCGCCGGTGCCGCCGGTGGACTGGCTGCCGGTCGCGCGGGCGGCGCGGTCGGGGCCGAGCACCCGCTCGGCCATCGTGGCGACCACGGCCGGATCGCCGGTGAAGCCGAGATAGGCCCGCGTCGTCTCGCTCTCGGCGATGCGCCGCTCCGCCTCGCGCACGGTGCGGAACACGGGGGTCCGCCCTTCGGCGTCGCGATAGACGCCGATGCCGAGATCGATCTTCTCCGGCCGCGGATCGTCCCGGAACATCCCCATCAGGATCATCAGGCGGTCCGGGGCGGGGGGCGGAAGCGCCTCGAGCATGGATCAGTCTCCGGTCGGCCGGCGGAAGGCGGTGGGCGCGCCCGTCTCGGTGGCGGCGATGCGCGCGACGGCGTCGGCCAGCGGCTCCGCCGCCACGGCCATGTGATGGGCGTTGGCGTGCAGCAGGGTCGCGCCGTCGAGCATGATGCCGACATGGCCGCGCCAGAACACGAGGTCGCCGCGGCAGAGCGCGTCCGGATCGGCCGGCGCGCCCGCCGCCGCCTGCAGGTCGGAGTCGCGGGGAAAGGCCACGCCCGCGGCGTCGAGCGCCTCCTGCACCAGGCCCGAGCAGTCGACGCCGAGCAGGCTGTGCCCGCCCCAGAGATAGGGCGCGCCGAGGAGGCGCTCGGCCGCAGCGACCCAGTCCGCCTCCGGCGCGTCGAGCGGCGCGACGTGGCGCGCAGGGACCGCCTTGGCGTCGTGCGTGAGGAACCACTCCCCCTCGATCCGGCCGGAGAGGCGTGCGTTCATCGGCAGCGGAAAGAACGGCGCGGATTTCAGGTCCGGCGCGCCCCAGAGCCCGTAGAGATGGCTGAGCGGCGCCGAGACCCGGTGCGTCGCGGGGGGCGACGGCGCCTCCAGCGCCGCGGCGGGGACGTAGCCGACATAGCCGTCCCGCGCCGACTGGACCCAGGCCATGCCGTTGGCGGCGACCTCGTAGACGTCCACCTCGAGCCCGTGCGGGAGCTCCGCCGCCAGTCCCTTGTCGGCGGGCGCGGCGCGGAGCGGCAGCAGGCCCACGAGCACGCGCCGGCGTTCCGGCGCGACGTAGCGCTCGGCCTCGACGGCGCCGCGGAGGCTTTCGGCGGCGAGGTCCGGCCGGGCCGGGGTCAGGCGGGGGTCCATCGTCACCCCCCGGCCCGCGCGGCGATCACCTCGAAGGCGGCGCGCAGGCCCTGCGCCTCGCCGCCCTGGGGGCGGCCGGGCCTGGACTTCGGCGTCCAGGCGTAGACGTCGAGATGGGCGAAGGCGCGGGCCTGCTCGACGAAGCGGCGCAGGAACAGCGCGGCGGTGATCGAGCCCGCCATGCCGCCCGTGGGCGCGTTGTCGAGATCGGCGAGGCGCGGCTCGATCAGCTCCTCGTAGCCGGGCCAGAGCGGCATCCGCCAGAGCGGGTCGCGCACCCGGCGGGCGGCCTCGAGCATCGCCGCCGCAAGAGGTTCGTCGTCGGTGTAGAGCGGCGCCAGCTCCGGCCCGAGGGCGACCCGCGCGGCGCCGGTCAGCGTCGCGAAGCAGAGGAGGAGGTCCGGCGCGTCCTCGTCCGCCCGGGCCAGCGCGTCGGCCAGCACAAGCCGGCCCTCGGCGTCGGTGTGGTTCACCTCCACGGTCAGGCCCTTGCGGGAGCGGAGGATGTCGCCGGGCCGGAAGCTGGCGGCGGAGACGGCGTTCTCCACCGCCGGGATCAGCACGCTGAGGCGCACGGCGAGCCCCTCGGCCATCACCGCGCGGGCGAGGCCCAGCACCTGCGCGGCGCCCCCCATGTCCTTCTTCATCAGCGCCATCGCGGCGGCCGGCTTCAGCCCGAGGCCGCCGGTGTCGAAGGCGACGCCCTTGCCGACCAGCGTGATCCGCGGCGCGTCCTCCGGCCCCCAGCTCAGCGAGATCAGGCGCGGCTCGCGCCCCGGCGCGGCGGCGCGGCCGACCGCCTCGATCATCGGGTAGCCTTCGGCGAGCGCCGCGCCGGTCACCGTCTCGACCTCGGCGCCGTGGGCGTCGGCCAGGCTCCGGGCCGCGGCCTCGATCTCGGCGGGGCCGAGATCGGCCGCCGGCGTCTCCACCAGCGCGCGGGTCAGCGCCACGGCGTCGGCGATGCGGTGCACCCTCTCCGCGTCCACGCCAGCCGGGCCGACGAGGCGCGCCTCCGGCAGGCTCTGCGCCTTGTAGCGGGTCCAGCGCAGGCGCGAGAGCAGCCAGCCGAGCGCGGCTTCCTCCAGATCCTCCGCGCCGAGTTCCGCCAGCGCGGCGTCGAGCGAGTAGCTGCCGGCGGGCGCGGTTTCGGCGAAGCGGCCGAGATGGAAGCGCGAGCGCGACCGGCTCTCGGCGTCGCCCCAGCCGAAGAGCGCCGCGGCGATGCCGCCGTCCTCGGCCGGCAGAACGACGCTGCGGCCGAGCTGTCCGGCGAAGCCCTGAGCCTCGGCCCAGCGCCGTTGCGCCGGCGTCAGCGCCGAGAGGGCCTCCTCCAGCCGGGCCTTCGGCACGAGGCGGAGCGGGACGGCGTCGTCGCCCGGACGGGCGAGGCGGTCGGCGGCTGGAAGCTCGGTCATCGGGGGATCCTGAACGTCGCGGCGGCGTCACCCTAGCGGGGCGCGGCCGGGGCGCAAGCCGAAGGGCCGCCGCCGGGCGCCGCTTCGAGGCGCGGCACGCGCCTCGGCGCGGCGAGGGGGGTCGATCCCCCCGAGCCGCGCGTCCCCCTCCGGGATCCGCGCGCCGGGGCCGCGGTGGCGAATCGGGTCGCGCCGGCCCATGTTCGCGTCAGACCCTTCCCTTGTCGGAGCGCCGCACCATGCAGAGCCGCAGCCCCTTCCTCGATGACCTCTCGAAGCTGATGACGAGCGCCGCCGGCGTGGCGCAGGGCGCCCGCGCGGAGGCGGAGACCGCCTTCCGCGGCATGCTCGAGCGCTGGATGTCCGAGGCCAACCTCGTCACCCGCGAGGAGTTCGAGGCCGTCCGGGAGATGGCGGTGAAGGCGCGCGAGGAGAACGAGGCGCTGAAGGCGCGCCTCGCCGCGCTCGAGGCCAAGCTCGGCTGAGGCGGCCTTCCGGCCGAGGATGCGATCCGGACCGGGGCCGGGAGGGGCCTTCGAGGCGCGGACCGCGCCTCGGCGGGGCGAGGGGGGTCGATCCCCCCGAGCCCCGCACCCCGCCGCAGGCCGCGCCGCCGTCGCTCGGCGTCCGAGGCCGGCCGCCGCGAGGAAGGCCATCGACCCGGGGATCAGGTCCTTGTCGCGCAGCTCCAGCACGAGGCGCGGCTCGGCCTCGATCTCGGAAAGCGCCCGGAACAGCGACGGCCAGAGGATCGTGCCCTCGCCGAGGCTCCAGTGGCGGTGGGCCGGGCGTCGAGGGTCTGCGCGTCCCAGGCCGTGAAGGGCGAGCGGATCACCATCGGCGTCGCGCCGAGCCGCTCGCAGACGTCGAGACCCTGCATCTTCCGGCGGGTGACCACCTCGCGGATGCCGGCGTCCGTCGAATCGATGGTGAAGCCCCGGAACGGGCCGTGGATGCCGAGCCGGCCCTTGAAGCCGTCCAGCGCCTTCGCGGCCTCGGCCGCGGGCGTCTGCCCGTCGCCGTCGACGACGCCGGGCTGATGGCAGGTCTGCGCCTCGAGGTCGCGATCCATGTCGAACGGCCAGTCGCGACATCGCGCCAGCGACCCGACCGGCAGGCAGGCGCCGACGACGGGCGCCACGTCGTTGCGGCGGGCGTCGTGCATGGGGAGTTCCTCGGGTGACGTTCGGGTATCGTTCCGCCCGCTTCCGGTCATGGACGGGAGGCTCGGCTGGCGGCGGCGCGCGACGGGTGCGTGACGCTTCCGAGACGGTTCGGTCTCGTCTTCCGCGGGAGGCTCGACAGGTTCGAGAGTTGTTCATGCCTTGGCGCATCCGCGTTCCGGCTGTGATCGAAGCTTGACGAAGGCGCCGCGGCTCCGTCGCGGAGCCGGGCGGAGGGAGGGCCCGCGGAGGCGCCGGTGCGGCGTCGCCGGAAGAGCATCCGACGGACAGCGAGGAGCCCCCCATGACCATCGCTCCCCCACCCTCCGCAGGACCGCCGCCGGCCTCGCCGCGCTCGCGTCGACGGCGGCGCCCGCCCTCGCCCAGGGGGATCCGCGACCCGTGACCACGGTCGGCGTGCAGGATCTCGTGACCTCGGGCGCGCTCGACGTGATGCGCGAGCGCTCCGACGTCGGCGCGCGCCTGTTCCACTCGATCTTCGAGGGGCTCGTCGACGACGAGCGCCAGCGGGCCGCCCTGCCGCGGAAGCCGATGCCGGCGACCGAATGGCGTCGGATCGACCCGAGCACGGTGGAGCCGACGCTGCGCGAGGGCGTGACCTTCCACGACGGCGCCACGCCCGACGCCGAGGACGTGGTCTTCACGGTCTCGCCGGAGCGCTTCGGGACGCTGCCCGAGCGGCGCGCCGCGCAGGAGGCGGCCCGGGGAGCTGTTCACCGCCAACGTCTCCGGCGTGCGCGGCAAGGTCCCGCCGCCCGAGGTCGCGGCGATCTGCGAGCGCTCCCGGCCGCTGCCGGACCGGGTCGGGACGGTGGACGGGATGACCGTCCGCTTCGTGACGGCCCGGCCCGATCCGACGCCGGTCGGCCGCATCTCCCGCCACGGCTCCGAGGTCCACTCCGAGGAGGGCTGCCGCGCCGCCGAGAGCCGGCTGGCGCAGGCGCGGAAGCCGGCCGGCGCCGGGCCCTGTCGCGTGGTCGGGTTCGAGGACGACGACATCCTGCGCCTGGAGGCCTTCGACGACCACGGGGCGCGGCCCCCGATCAAGGAGCTGCGCTTCGTGGTGGCGCCCGGGGTCGCGAGCCGCGTGAAGGGCCCGCTGTCGGACGAGTGCGACGTCATCGCCGACGTGCCGCCGGACCGGATCGAGATCGTCGAGGCGGCCGAGGGCTTTCACGTCGTCGGCGGGCCGATCGCCGACCTTCGGCTGATGGTGTTCGACAAGACCGACGGCGCCATGCGCGACCCGCTGGCGCGCCGCAGTCCCGGGACGGAGCGGGAAGACCGAGAGAGCGACGCCGCCCCTGATCGCGCTTCGCGGCCTGACCGTGGATTTCGACGTCGGAGAGCGCGCCGTGCGCGCGCCGCACGGGGTCGACCTGACGCCGGAGCGGGGCCGGACGCTGGGCCTCGTCGGCGAATCCGGTGGCGCCAAGTCGATCGCCCGGCTCGCGGCGCCGGGGCTGCCCGGGGCGCTCGCTCCCGGTCGGGGCTCCGCGACGTTCGAGGGGCGCGAGCCGGTGGGGATGCCGGCTGACCGGCATCCGCGGCGGGCGCGCGTCGCCGATCTTCCGGGACCCGCCGAGCGCGCCGAACCCGGTGCAGCGCATCGGCCGGCGGATCGGCGGGGCGCTGC
>DATFKM010000523.1:0-6883 GCA_035268645.1 Paracoccaceae bacterium
CACGGGCGCGGCCTGATCTGCCTCGCGATGAGCGGCGACCGGCTCGACCAGCTCGGCCTGCCCCTCATGGCGCCCACCAACCAGAGCCGGCACGAGACCGCCTTCACCACCTCGATCGAGGCGCGCGAGGGCGTCACCACCGGCATCTCCGCGCATGACCGGGCGCGCACCATCGCGGTCGCGATCGACCCGCGCTCGGGCCCGCAGGACATCGCGACGCCGGGGCACGTCTTCCCGCTCCGCGCCAAGGACGGCGGCACGCTGGTCCGCGCCGGGCACACCGAGGCCGCGGTCGACGTCGCCCGCCTCGCGGGGCTGAACCCCGCCGGCGTGATCTGCGAGATCATGAAGGACGACGGCTCCATGGCCCGGCTGCCGGACCTGGTCGCCTTCGCGCAGACGCACGGGCTGAAGATCGGCACCATCTCCGACCTGATCGCCTACCGTCGCCGTCACGACAATCTCGTGCGGGAGACCGCGGCCCGCCCCGTGGTGTCGGCGCATGGCGGCGACTGGCTGCTCCGCGTCTTCACCGACGCGCCGGGGGGCGGCGAGCATCTGGCGCTCGTCAAGGGCGATCTCGCGGCGCCCGGCCCGGTGCTCGTGCGCATGCACGTGGTGAACCCGCTCGACGATCTCCTCGAGATAACGCCCGCCCGCGCCGGTCAGCTCTCCTCCGCCATGCGCGCGATCGGCGAGGAAGGCCGCGGCGTCGTGGTCCTGCTTCGCGACCTCGAGGAAGGCTTCGTGGCCGCGCAGCTCGCCGGCCAGCCCGGCGTCTCGCCCGGCACGCTGCGCCAGTACGGCATCGGCGCGCAGATCCTCGCCGCCCTCGGCGTGCACGAGATGACGCTTCTGACCAATTCGCCCTCGCCCAAGGTGGTCGGCCTCGAGGGCTACGGCCTCTCGATCGCGGGGACGCGCCGCATCGCAGGAGAGGCCTGATGGCCGAGCGGGACGGCATGCTGGAGACGCCGAAGCTGCCGGGGGCGAAGCTGCTGCTCGTCGCCGCGCCGTTCTATCGCGATCTGGCCGACGGGCTGATCGAGGGCGCGCGCCGCGTCCTCGCCGAGGCCGGGGCCGAGCACGAGCTTCTGGAAGTCCCGGGCGCGCTCGAGATCCCGACCGTCGTGCGCTTCGCGCACCGCGCCGGCCGCCATGACGGCTTCGTCGCGCTCGGCTGCGTGATCCGCGGAGAGACCACCCATTACGAACTGGTCTGCGGGGAGAGCGCCCGCGGCCTCACCCTGCTCGGCCTCGACGGCGCCTGCATCGGCAACGGGATCCTGACGGTCGAGAACCGCGCTCAGGCCGAGGCCCGCGCCGATCCCGACGGCATGGACAAGGGCGGCGGCGCGGCGGCGGCGGCGCTGCACCTGATCGCCGCCAAACGCCGTTTCGGGGGCGTCTGATGGCCCGCAAGGACCGCGCCCTACGCTCGGCCGCCCGCCTCGCGGCGGTCCAGGCCCTGTTCCAGATGGAGGCCGCAGGCGCCGACTGGCGCGAGGTGCGCGACGAGTTCGAGGCGCACCGCATCGGCGCCGAGGGCGAGGGCGGCCTGCCCGAGGCCGATCTCGAATTGTTCCGCCTGATCCTCGAGGGCGCGGTCAGCCGTCAGGCGCAGATCGACCAGGCCGCCGACGCCGCGATGAAGGAGGGCTGGCCGATGAAGCGGCTCGACCCCACCCTCCGCGCGCTGTTCCGCGCCGCGGGGGCCGAACTCTTCGACGGCGACGTCACGCCGCCGAAGGTCGTGATCAGCGAGTTCGTCGACGTCGCCAAGGCCTTCTTCGCCGACGGCAAGGAACCCGGCCTCGTCAACGCCGTCCTCGACAAGATGGCCCGCGCCGCGCGGCCCGGCGCCTTCGCCTGAGGCCGGCGGCGCGGCCGCTCACTCCACCGGCCCGACGGTGACCGCGAAACTCCCGGCGACCGGCGCCGGATCGCTCAGATCGACGGTCCGACCGTAGTCCCGGCTCGGCCCGGTCTCGGCCGAGAAGCGGCCTTCGAGCGTCAGGAGGTCGCCCCTCACGTCGGCCCGGTCTACCGTCACCTCGAGGTCGCCGGCCTCCGCCCCGGCATGAAGCCGCTGCAGAGACCCGTCTCCGAGCACACGGGACAGCGTCAGCTCCGGCAGGGAGACGACGCCGCGGGCGTATTCGAAGCCCAGCGCCAGCGTCCTGAAGCGCGCCCAGTCCGCCTCGTCCGCCGGCTTGGCGCGGAGGCTGACGCTCATCCAGTCCGGCGAGCCGGACCAGTCGCTCTGCCCTGCCTCGAGCGGAAAGCGGAACGTCTCGGCCCCGATCACGACCTCGAACTCGCCGCCCTCTTCCGCCGCCGCCGCCGTGGCGGCGACGGCGAGCGCCGCCGCGAGGCCCGCGGCGGCGATCGTTCCTGCGAACATGATCTCTCCCTTTCCGGCGAGGCTCAGCCCTCGGCCAGCCACGCCCCGTCGAAGTGCATCTCGCGCGCCTGGTGCCGACGATAGCCGTTCAGCTCCGGGACGTGGTGGAGATACATCGCCCGCCAGAACGGCTGAACGATGACGCCCGCCTCGCGCAGCATCTGCTCCAGCTTGCGCGTCACCTCGCGCCGTCGTTCGGCGTCGAAGATCCCCAGCGCCTCGGCAAGCAGCGCGTCGAACTCCGGATCGGCGTAGCCCGTCTCGTTCCACGGCTCGCCCGAGCGATAGGCGAGCGCCAGCACCTGAACGCCGAGCGGCCGGCCGCCCCAGTCGGTGACGCTGAACGGATAGCCGGTCCAGTTGTTCCAGAAGGTCGAGCCCGGCATCAGCGTGCGCGAGACGTTCAGCCCCGCGTCGCGCATCTGGCCCGCCACCGCGTCCGCGGTCAGCTTCTGCCAGTCGCCGTCGATGGAGATCAGCTCGAACTCGGAGCCGTCGGCCCCGGCCTCGGCCAGAAGCGCCTGCGCCGCCTCGACGTCGCGCGGCTCGGGCGGCAGTTCGGCGTATTCGGGGTGCATCGGGCCGACATGGTGGTTCTCCGCCGGCACGCCGCGCCCGCCCATGGCGAGGCCCAGCACAGCCGCGTTGTCGACCGAGCGCTGCACCGCCTTGCGCACCCGCACGTCATCGTAGGGCGCCTCGTTCACGTTCATCCGCGCCACCACCGTCTGCGCGGTGATCTGCTCCCTGCGCTCGAGGCCGAGGCCGTCGAGCACCTCGACGAAATCCGACGTGGTCTCGTCGTTGACGTGGATCTCGCCGGCATCGAAGGCGGCGACCGTGGCGGCGGGATCGGTCCCGTAGTCGAGGAACTCGATCGCGTCGAGATGCGCCGAGCCGCCCCACCAGCCGCTCTCGCGGCGGGTCACCCGCGCGCTCGAGCCGACCTCGAGCGAGGCGAACTCGAACGGCCCGGTGCCGATCGGCTGCGCCGCCAGCCCGGCCTCGGGGTCGAAGGAGGGATGCACGATCAGCGCCGGATAGTCCGACATCGCCGGGATCAGCGAGATGTCCGGCGCCGGCAGCGCGAGGCGCAGGCGCCGGTCGTCCAGCACCTCGACCACGCCTTCCGCGAGCCGCTTCGTCTCGGGATCCACCAGCGTCGAAAGGGCGGAGGCCATCGAATTGCCTTCGACCGAGCCGTCGCACCAGCGGCGGATGTTGAAGGCGACGTCCTCGGCGGTGAAGGCGTCGCCGTTGTTCCAGGTCACGCCTTCGCGCACCGTCAGCATGTATTCGCGGGCGTCGTCCGAGACCTCCCACTCCTCGAGGAGCCGTCCCTCGAAGGTGAAGTCCGGCGTCCAGCGCACCAGCGGCTCGCAGAACTGGCGGGCGACGTTGGCCATCTCCGGCCAGTCGAAGCTGCGCGGGTCGCGCAGCGGCATCACCCGCATGGCGACGCGGAGCGTGCCGCCGCGGCGCGGCGTCTCCTGGGCCCGCGCCGGCGCGGCGAGGCCCAGCATGCCGTAGGCGCCGGCGGTCGAGGCGCCGAGAGCCGAGGCGAGGGCGAGAAACTCCCGCCGATCGGCCCGTCCGGCCCGCGCGGCCTCGGCCAGACGGTCGAGAAGGGCGCGCGGTCGGCCAGCCGCGGCGGACCGGGGGGCGGCCCCGGAGTCGGGACGGTCGATACGGGTCATGGGGGGATCCTCGCGTCACGTCGCATGTTGGTGAGGGCGCAACCATCCCACGTCGCGCCGTCCGACGCGCGCCCTGCGCCTCCCGCCCCACGAAATAGCCGCCGCTGAGCGGAACGGAGGCAGTTCTTCAGACCCGCCCCGGACCGCCCGCGAGCGGAGCGCGGGACGCCGGAACCCCTGTGCGAAAACGCCGTCCAGCGATCGGGACGGAAGCGGACGCGGGGCGCCGCCTCAGGTCTCCGGGATCGTCGGAGCCAGCGTCGCCCGGACCTGCCGGGCGACTGCGGCGAACGCATCGCTCTCGCGCATTTCCGGCGGCCTCGCATTCGGCAGGGGCACGTCGATCACGTCGAGAATCCGTCCCGGGCGCCCCGCCATCGCCGCCACCCGGTCGCCGGCATGCACGGCCTCGGCGATCGAGCTGGTGGTGAGGATCACGGTCAGCCCCGCCTGCCGCCGCAAGGACCTGAGCCGCACGACCAGCCCTTCGCGGACGAATTCGTCGAGGCCGAGGAAGGCGTCGTCCAGCAGGAGCAGTCGCGGTGCGGGCGCGAGCGCCCGGGCGATCGCCACGCGCCGACGAAGACCCGGCGACAGGGAGTCGAGGCGCACGCTCTCGAAGCCGTCGAGGCCCGTCAGCGCCAGGCTCTCGTCAACGCGACGGCGCCGCGCCTCGGCGTCCTCTCCCAGAACGTCGAGACCGTGAAGGACGTTGTCGCCCACGCCGTGATGCGGCTGCAGTTCCGCATCGTCCGGGACGAGCCCGCGCAGGCAGGCCCGCCGCGCGGCCTCCGGTGTCGCGCCCTCCACGTCGAGCGATCCCGAACTCGGCGGCTCCAGCCCCGCGACGAGGCGGAGGAAAGCGGTCTTGCCGCAGCCCGAGGGGCCGACGAGGCTCAGGATCTCGCCCCGCGCGACGCTCAGGTCGACGTCCGCGAGCGCATGCAGCGGCCCCTCGTCGATCCGGCGCGTCAGGCAGAGGTCGCGCGCCGTCACCGAAGCGCCGCCGGTGGCGCGCCCCTCGCCGGACATCGGAGTCACCCCCGGCGTCGCCGCGCCGTCACGCGACGATCTCCGCCGTCTCCACCACCGCGTGGACCAGGACGTCGGCGCCCTTGCGGGCCCAGTCCTTGGTGATCTCCTCCGCCTCGTTGTGGCTGAGGCCGTCGACGCAGGGACACATGATCATCGCCGTCGGGGCGACCCGGTTGATCCAGCAGGCGTCGTGCCCGGCGCCCGAGACGAGGTCGCGATGCGAGTAGCCCAGCCGCTCGGCGGCGCGCCGAACCGCGGCCACGCAATCCGGGTCGAAGGTCACCGGCTCGAAATGGCCGACCTGCTCGATCTCGCAGTCGAGACCCAGCCCATCGGCGATCTTCGCGGCTCCCTCTCGGATCCGGGATTCCATGGTCGCCAGAACCTCGTGCGAGGCGCTGCGGATGTCGGCGGTGAAGACCGCGCGGCCCGGGATGATGTTGCGCGAGTTCGGACGCACCTCCACGTGGCCGACCGCGCCGACGGCGTTCGGCTGGTGCGCCATCGCCGTCTCGTGGACCAGCTCGATGACGCGCGCCATGCCGAGACCGGCGTCGCGGCGCAGCGGCATCGGGGTGGAGCCGGTGTGGCTCTCCCGCCCGGTCAGCGTCACCTGCAGCCAGTGAAGACCCTGCCCATGGGTGACGACGCCGATGTCGTCGCCCTCGGCCTCGAGGATCGGTCCCTGTTCGATGTGCAGCTCGAAGAAGGCGTGCATCTTTCGCGCTCCGACCTCTTCGGGCCCGACCCAGCCGATGCGCTCCAGCTCGTGCAGGAAGCGGTGACCCTCGGCGTCCGTGCGGTCGTAGGCCCATTCGAGGCCGTAGGCTCCGGCGAAGACGCCGGAGGCCATCATCGGCGGCGCGAAGCGCGCGCCCTCCTCGTTGGTGAAGTTGACCAGCACGATCGGGCGCCGGGTGCGGATCTCCAGATCGTCCAGCGTGCGGATCATCTCGAGCCCGGCGAGGACGCCGAGCACGCCGTCGTAGCGCCCGCCGGTCGGCTGGGTGTCGAGATGCGAACCGAGATAGACCGGCAGCGCCTCCGGGTCCGTGCCTTCGCGGCGGAAGAACATCGTGCCCATTCGGTCGACGCCCATCTCGAGGCCCGCCGCCTCGCACCAGCGCTGAAGCAGACGCCGGCCCTCCGCGTCGGCGTCCGTCAGGGTCTGGCGGTTGGAGCCGCCCGCGATGCCGGGGCCGATCTCCGCCATCTCGTGGATCGAATCCCAGAGGCGGTCCGCGTCGATGCGGAGGTTGCCCGCAAGTTCTGCCATGTCCTGCCTTCTCTTTGCCGGGCCCGACGTCAGTCGAGGCTCCGGAGCACGTCTCCGAGCGTGCCGATCAGTTCGTCGATCTGAGCCTCCGAGATGATCAGCGGCGGCGAGAGAGCGATGATGTCGCCGGTGACGCGGATCAGGATGCCCTTCTCGTAGGCCTTCACGAAGGCGTCGAAGGCGCGCTTGGCGGGCTGGCCGGGGATCGGCTCCAGCTCGACCGCGCCGATCAGGCCCATGTTGCGGATGTCGATGACGTGCGGGTGATCCTTCAGCGAATGCAGCGCCGCCTCCCACTTGCCCTCGAGTTCGCGGGCCCGGGTCAGCAACCCCTCCTCCCGATAGGTGTCGAGCGTGGCGAGGGCGGTGGCGCAGGCCATCGGATTGCCGGAATAGGTGTAGCCGTGGAAGAGCTCGATCAGGTGCTCCGGCCCGGTCATGAAGGCGTCGTGGATCTCCTCGCGCACCAGG
>DATFKM010000524.1:0-5092 GCA_035268645.1 Paracoccaceae bacterium
CGAGACGTAGGTGCAGCGCGCCTCCTGCGGGCGCAGCCAGTCGAGATCCGCGATCAGGTCGTCGCGCATCGCCTCGGCGTCCGGCGAGTGGAACGGATAGTCCAGATCCAGACGCTTCACCGCGATCCGCTTCTTGCGCGCCGCCTTGGCGAAACCGGCGATCGCCGCCTCCGGCCCCGACAGCGTGGTCGAGCGCGGCGAGTTGTCGGCCGCGACGCAGAGCCCGTCGCCGCCGAACTCCGCCAACGCCGCCTCCGCCGCCTCGGCCCCGGCCAGCACCGCGGCCATGCCGCCGCGGCCCTTGATCTTCTCCTGGTTCCGCGAGCGGACGTAGATCAGCCGCACCGCGTCCGGCAGATCGAAGGCGCCCGCCGCCCAGGCCGCCGCCACCTCGCCCACCGAATGGCCCAGCACCGCGTCCGGCTTCAGCCCCTTCTCCGCCAGGCTCTCCACCGTCGCCACCTGCACCGCGAAGATCAGCGGCTGCGCGAGGCTGGTGTAGGGCAGCCGCGCCTCCAGATCCTCGTCGTGCATCGCCTCGACCAGATCGATCTCCGCCAGCTTGGCGAAGATCACGCTCACCTGATCGAAGGTGGAGCGGAAGATCGGATCCTCGGCGTAGGCCGTGCGGCCCATCCCGACGTATTGCGCGCCGTTGCCGGAGAACACGAAGGCCGTGCCGCCCGGCTTCGGCGCCGCCCGGCCATGCGCGAAGAGGGCCGAACCCTCGCCCGCGAGGAACGCGTCGAGCGCCGCGGCCTGCGCCGCCCGCTCGCCCGGCAGCGCGATCAGCCGGTGCGGCAGCCGCTCGCGCTGATAGGCGGCGGCGTTCGCCATCCGCGCCGCCTCCGTGGCCGAAGCGCCGTCGAGCCGCTCGCGCCAGGCCCGGGCCAGCGCCGCCAGGCTCTCCTCGGACCGCGCGCTCAGGATCAGCGGCGCCGGCTCCACCTTGCCGGGCGCCGGCCGGCGCTCCTCGGCCTTGGGCTGGCGCAGCACCACATGCGCGTTGGCGCCGCCGAAGCCGAACGAGTTGACGCCCGCGTAATGCGGCGTCTCCCGCTCGCCGAGCGCCGTCGGCTCGGTCACCACGCGCAGGTTCCAGCCCTCGAAGTCGATGTCGGGGTTCGGCTCCTCGAAATGCAGCGAGGCCGGCGCCACCCCGTGCTCGAGCGCGAGCTGCGCCTTCAGCAGCCCGACGAGGCCGGATCCCGCCTCCAGATGCCCGACATTGGTCTTGGCCGAGCCGATGCGCAGCGGCTCCGACCGCCTGACGCCCAGCGCCTGGCCGAGCGCGTGCGTCTCCAGCGGATCGCCCGCGCGCGTGCCGGTGCCGTGCGCCTCGACGAAGGCGAGCTTGTCGGGGTCGATGTCGAACCGCCCGTAGACGTCCTCCAGCAGCGCGCGCTGCATCTCCGAGGAGGGCAGCGAGACGCCGGTGGTGCGGCCGTCCGAATTGATCCCGGCGGCCGAGACGACGCCGAGCACGCGGTCATGGTCCGCGATCGCGGCGTCGAGCGCCTTCAGCACGAACACCACCGCGCCCTCGGACCGGACGTAGCCGTCGCCCTTGGCGTCGAAGGCCTGGCAGAGCCCGACCTTGGAGAGCATCGTCGCCCGGCTGAAGCCGATGAACGGCCAGGGCGAGAGCAGCATGTTCACGCCGCCGACGATGGCGGTGTCGACCAGCCCCGCCTGGATCGCCGTGAACGCCTCGTGCAGCGCGAACAGGCCCGAGGAGCAGGCCGTGTCGACCGTGTAGCTCGGCCC
This sequence comes from Paracoccaceae bacterium, assembly GCA_035268645.1. Lineage (GTDB taxonomy): Bacteria > Pseudomonadota > Alphaproteobacteria > Rhodobacterales > Rhodobacteraceae > Albimonas. Next base: position 1,768 of record DATFKM010000524.1, read on the forward strand.
GTTGAGGTCGAGGCAGTAGCTGATCCGATTCGAGATCAGGCTCAGCGTGTTGCCGGTCATGAACTGCGCGTCGATCGCCGCGGGATCGACGTAGAACCGGTTGGCGTAGTCCGAGGAGGAGGCGCCCACGAACACCCCGGTCGAGGTCTTGGGCAGCTCTGACGGACGCATCCCCGCCTTCTCGAGCGCCTCCCAGGTCACCTGCAGCAGCAGCCGCTGCTGCGGGTCCATCTGCTCCGCCTCGCGCGGCGAGATGCCGAAGAACGCGGCGTCGAAGGCGAAGGGATCGTCGATCTGGCCGGCGGCGAAGGTGTAGCTGCGGCCCGCCGCGCCCGCCTCGGCGCGCCAGCGGTCCAGCGGCCAGCGGTCCGCCTGCACTTCGCCGACCGTGCAGCGGCCCTCCTGCAGGACCCGCCAGAAACCGGCCGCGTCCGCGGCGCCGGGCAGACGGCAAGCATAGCCTACGACGGCCAGCTCCCTCGCTTGAACGGACTTCAGCACGCCTGCCCTTTCCGACCTCGGTGGAGACCCGTGCATCGCGGGCCGCCTTGTTGTCCGGTCCCCTCGTCGGCGGTCGCGAGCGTCACGTCCGCACAGTGGCCCACTTCGGGCCTACATCAAATCTCCGCGACCCGCAACGCGGCCGCTTGCGGTGCGAAACGGTCTCCGCCCGAAGCGCGAGATAGGATGCCGCGGGCCGGCGTCGACGCCGGCTTCACTCCGGCGGCCCGATCCTGCGCAGCAGCCACCCCGCGAGATAGAGCGAGCCGCAGATCAGCACGCGCGGCGCCGCGTCTCCGCCGACGCCCTCGGCGTCGCGCGCGAGCTCCGCCGCCGCGTCGCGCACCCCGGCCGCGGGCGTGGCGGCCAGTCCGGCGCGCCGTCCGGCCTCGGCCAGCGCCTCGGCGCTCCAGCTCGCCGAGGCGCCGGGAATCGTCACCGTGCGGACCGACTTCGCGAGGCCCGCGAAATGGCGCAGGAACGCGGCCGGGTCCTTGCTCTCCAGCATGCCGACGATCAGGTGCAGCGGCGCCGCCCGACGCTCCTCCAGCGCCGCCATGTGCGCCGCCAGGACCTCGCCCGCCGCCTCGTTGTGCCCGCCGTCGAGCCACAGCTCGGCCCCCGCCGGGGCGCCGGGAATCGCCCCGGGCGCGAGCCGCTGCAGCCGCGCCGGCCACGACGCCCGCGTCAGCGCCGCCGCCGGGTCGCCGTGGCCGAGCGCGCGCAGCCCGGCCACCGCGGCGCCGGCGTTCTCGATCTGGTGTCCCCCCGCCAGCGCCGGCGGGTCGAGGTCGAGCAGCCCGTCCTCGTCCTGGAACACGAAGCGCCCGCCCTCGCGCCACGCCGTCCAGTCGCGCCCGGCGAGGATCAGCGGCGCGCCGACCGCCTCGGCCCGCGCCTCGATCACCGCCAGCGCCTCCTCCCGCTGCGGGCCGACCACGCACGCCACGCCGGGCTTCAGGATGCCGGCCTTCTCGCCGGCGATCTCGGCCAGCGTCTCGCCCAGGAACTGCTGATGATCGAAGCTCACCGGCGTGATCACGGTCAGCGCCGGCCGGTCCGTCACGTTCGTCGCGTCGAGCCGCCCGCCGAGCCCGACCTCCAGCAGCGTCCAGTCCGCCGGGTTCCGCGCGAAGGCGAGCAGCGCGGCGCAGGTCGTGATCTCGAAGAAGGTGATCGGCTCGCCCGCGTTGACCCGCTCGCACTCCTCGAGGGCCGCCGCCAGCGCCGGCTCCGCGATCAGCCGGCCGCCGAGGCGGATGCGCTCGTGGAACCGCGCGAGATGGGGCGAGGTGTAGACGTTGCAGGTCTCCCCCGCCGCCTCCAGCCCCGCCCGGATCATGGCGGTGGTGGAGCCCTTGCCGTTGGTGCCCGCGACGTGGATCACCGGCGCGAGATCCCGCTCCGGATGCCCGAGCGCGGCGAGCAGCCGCCACATCCGCTCGAGCGTCAGGTCGATGCTCTTGGGGTGCAGCGACAGCAGCCGCTCGAGGATCGCGTCGCTCGGGAACTCGGGCTCCGCGCCCCAGCCGTCCCCGCCGCCCAGCGCCGCCGGCGCGCTCACGGCCCCTCCGCGGCCTTGGCGCGGCGCCGGCCCTCGGCCTCGCCGCCCGTCGGCGTCGTCTCCTGCGCCGGCTCCGGCGCGGGCGCCGCGGCCGGCTCCGCCGCCGGCTCGGGCCGCGGCAGGTCGCCGTGCACCCGCGGCGGCAGGCCCGTCAGCATGCGCAGGATCTGCGACAGCTCCTCGCGCATCCGCCGGCGGTCGGTCACACGGTCCAGCATGCCGTGCTCCAGCAGGTATTCGGCGCGCTGGAAGCCCTCCGGCAGCTTCTCGCGGATCGTCTGCTCGATCACCCGCGGCCCCGCGAAGCAGATCAGCGCCCCCGGCTCGGCGATCTGCACGTCGCCCAGCATCGCGTAGCTCGCCGTCACGCCCCCCGTCGTCGGGTCCGTCAGCACCACGACGTAAGGCAGCCCCGCCTCCTTCACCATCCTGACCGCGACCGTGGTGCGCGGCATCTGCATCAGGCTGAGGATGCCCTCCTGCATCCGCGCGCCCCCGGCGGCCGAGAACAGCACCAGCGGCGCCTTGCGCTGCACGGCCCGTTCGGCCGCCGCGACGATGGCGTTGCCGACGGCCATGCCCATCGAGCCGCCCATGAAGCCGAAGTCCTGCCCCGCCGCCACGATGCGCTGGCGAAAGAGCTCGCCCTCCGCGACCAGCATCGCCTCGGTCTCGCCGGTCTTGCGCCGCGCGTCGCGCATCCGGTCCGGATAGCGCTTCTCGTCGCGGAAATGCAGCGGATCGGGCAGCGCCTCGGGCACGGCGATCTCGTGGAAGACCCCGCCGTCGAACAAAGCCGCGAAGCGGTCGCGCGGCGTGATCTGCATGTGGCGCCCGCAGGCCGGGCAGACGTTCAACGCCTCGCGCAGCTCGCGGTGGAACAGCATCTCGCCGCAGCCGTCGCACTTGCGCCAGAGGTTGTCCGGCATGTCGCGGCGCGAGAACAGCGAGTTGATGCGCGGGCGGACGTAGTCGGTGATCCAGTTCATTCCGGCCTCCCGGGGAAGCGGCGGGTCGCGCGTGGCCCTATCCGGGGGCGCGGCGTTCGGCAAGCCCGCCGCGTCTTGACCCCGCCGCGGCGCCCCCCGACTGTAGCGCCGACGACCGCGCGAGGAAGGACCCCGACCCATGGCGATGAGCGACGGCGAGATCTGGACCTGGGCCGACGGCGTCTGGCATCAGGGCGAGGCGCGCCTGATCGGCCCGACCGATCACGGCTTCTGGCAGGGCTCCATGGTCTTCGACGGCGCCCGCGGCTTC
>DATFKM010000525.1:0-2379 GCA_035268645.1 Paracoccaceae bacterium
GAAGCCGCGCGACGGGTCGCTCTCGTAGAACTCCTGGCAGAGGATCGAGGTCGCGAAGGGGCCCTTGAAGCCGTCGACCGGATCCTCGAACACGGCGGTCGCCATGCCGGTCGGTTGGTGCATCAGGCGCCTGCCGACGAGGCCGGAGCGGTTCCCGAGGCCGTCCGGGCGGCCCTTGCCCGACGAGAGCAGGAGCAGCCCGGGCGGTGCCGACGCCGTCGGCGGCGAGGACGATGCGGTCCGCGGCGATGCGACGGGCGGCGCCCGTCGCGTCACGATAGGCGACGGCGCGGACGGCGGCGTCGGTCTTGACCGCGAAGGCGCGGGCCTCGGTGACGAGCTTCGCGCCGACCTTGAGCGCGCGCGGCCAGGAGGTGAGATCGGTGGAGCTGCGCGCGCCCGTCGGGCAGCCGAGATCGCAGGGGCCGCGATGGTTGCAGGCGCCGCGACCGCCATAGGGGGCGGCGTCGATCGCGGTGTCCGACACCCACCACTGCCGGCCGAGCCGGTCGAAGGCGGCGGCGAGGCGGGTCGCGCCGTCTCCGGCGGGCAGCGGCGGGATCTGGCGCGGTCCGCGGGGAGGGTTGGCGGGATCTCCGGCGAGGCCGCTGACGCCCATGATCCGGTCGTTCGCCTCTTGGTGGGGCGCGAGGTCGTCGTAGGAGAGCGGCCCGGCGTCGGCGACGCCGTCGAGGCTGCGGACCTTGAAGTCCGAGGGACGGACGCGCGGGAAATGCGCGCCCCGGTGCAGGGTCGAGCCGCCGACGGCGTCGTACATCTGCGGCTTGATGGCGGCGCCCGATCGTTCGACGGGTAGTCCCATGGGTTGGCGCGGGTGTCGGGGTTGGGTTGGTGGGTGGTCTGGCGGGCGAGCTCGCGGTCGGCGCGGTTGGAGGGGGTCTCGCGATGATCCACCCATCCGCCCTGCTCGAGGCAGGTGACGGAAACCCCGGCGGAGGCCAGCCGCGAGGCGTCCCCGGCGCCGACGACCGTCACGTCGTCGCGATCCGGAGCGGTCACGGCGCCGCTTCCGTGCCGCGTCCGTACTGGCTTCGTGCGCACGGCGTGCGCACTCCATGCGCGTTCCGTATGTTCCCGGCGCCGCAACCATGCGGCGCCCGTCGGCCGTTCGTCGGCCTTCCGTCGGTACATCGTGCATACGCGGTACCGACATCGTGCCGACATCGTCGTGACGCGGCCCGGGGCGGTGGGGCGAGTCGCGACGGAACCGCAGGTTGGGCGCCGATCCTTTCGAAAGGGTGAAGGCTCGGCCGGGCGGCCTCGGCAACCTTTCCGCAACCGAATCGCGGCAGAGAGGGGGGCGTCGGAACGAACGGGGAACATGCGATGCGGGATCACGCGGCGACCTCTTCGGCGGAGATCTCGCCCTCTGCGACGCGGCGGCAGCGGACGAGCCGGCCGTCGGGCATCGGGGTCAGCGCCTGGCGCGCGGCGGCGCAGGCGGGCTCGGCGTGAGGGCAGCGGGAGGCGAGGCGGCAGCCGGTGGGCAGGTCCACCGGCGAGGGGATCTCCCCCTCCAGCGGAGTGCGGGGGCGGCCGCGCTGCACCGGATCGGGCTCGAGATGCGCCGCGAGCAGGGACTGCGCGTAGGGATGCGCCGGGCGCTCGAACACCTGCCGCACCGAGCCGAGCTCCACGATCTCGCCGAGATACATCACCGCGACCCGGTGGCAGAGGAACTTCACGGTGGTGAGGTCGTGGGAGATGAAGAGATACGCGAGGCCGAGCTCCGCCTGCAGCCGCCGAAGGAGTTCGATCAGCCCGTTGACCGCGGTGGGGGCGAGCACCGAGGTCGGCTCGTCGAGCACGAGGAATTCGGGCTCGGCGGCGAGGGCGCGGGCGATGGCGATGCGCTGCAGGGCGCCCGAGCCGAGGCCGCGCGGGCGGCGGCCGAGGAGATCGGGCGAGAGGCCGACCATCTCGAGAAGCTCGGCGGCGCGGGCGCGCCGGGCGGCGGCGGAGAGGCGGGTGTGCAGCGCCAGCGGCTCGGCGACGATGCGCTCCACCGTCCAGCGCGGGTTCACGCTGTCATAGGGGTCCTGGAACACGATCTGCATGCGCCGGCGGAGGGCCCGGAGGGCGCCGCCCCTGGCGGCGGTGACGTCCTCGCCGCGGAAGCGGACCTCGCCCGCCGTCGGCGCCTCGAGCCGGAGCAGCGTGCGCCCGACCGTGGTCTTGCCGGAGCCGGATTCGCCGACGAGGCCGAGGGTCTCGCCGCGTCGCACGATCAGATCGGCGCCGTCGACGGCCTGCACCACCTTGTCGGAGCCGCGGATGGGGAACGCCTTGGACAGGCCGCGGACCTCGACCAGCGTCTCCTCGGTCACGGTGTCGGCGGGGGCGAGCCTGGCGCCGGTG
>DATFKM010000526.1:0-4186 GCA_035268645.1 Paracoccaceae bacterium
CGCGCCCACACAGGGACAAGGAGGAAACGATGACCTGGACCGCGCCTGTTCTCGAGGAGGTCTCCTGCGGGATGGAGATCAACATGTACTTCCCTGCCGACGACGAGGACGCTCTGTTCTGATCGACCGCTCGGGGCCGCCGTGTCGCTCAGGCTTCTGATCCTCGGCGCGGCGGCCGGCGGCGGTCTTCCGCAGTGGAACTGCGGCTGCCGCAATTGCGCGGCGGCGCGGGCGGGGACGATTCCGTCGCTGACGCAGTCCTCGATCGCGGTTTCGGCCGACGGGCGGCGCTGGCTGGTCGTCAACGCCTCGCCGGACATCCGCGAGCAGATCGCGCGCACGCCGGCGCTGCATCCGACCGGGCTTCGCGAGAGCCCGGTGTCGGCGGTGCTTCTGACCAACGGCGACGTCGATCATGTGGGCGGGCTTCTGACGCTGCGCGAGAAGACGCCGTTCGAGCTTTGCGCGACGGCGGAGATCCATCGGCTGCTGGCGGCGGACGCGGTGTTCGGCGTGCTCGACCCCGGCCTTGTGGTTCGCCGGGAGGTCGGCCTCGACGCCGCGTTCGAGCCGCTGCCGGGCCTCGAGGTCGAGCCGTTCGCCGTGCCGGGCAAGGTTCCGCTGTGGCGCGAGGGGGAGACGGTGGAGACGCGGCTCGAGGGCGGGCAGACGGTGGGCGTCGAGGTCCGCGCCGGCGGGCGGCGCGCGCTCTACGTGCCGGGCTGCGCGGCGATGACGCCGGCGCTGGCGGCGCGGCTGCGCGGGGCGCCTCTGGCGCTGTTCGACGGCACCGTCTGGCGCGACGACGAGATGATCGCCGCGGGCGCGGGGGCCAAGACCGGCGCGCGCATGGGGCACATGGCGATGGACGGGCCCGAGGGCTCGATCGCCGCCTTCGAGGGGCTCGAGGTGGGGCGCAAGGTCTTCGTGCACATGAACAACACCAATCCCGTCCTCGACCCGGCGAGCCCCGAGCGGCGCGCCGTGGAGGCGGCCGGCTGGACCGTGGGCGCGGACGGCATGGAGCTTCGGCCGTGACCGCGCTTCGCCGCGCCGCGCCGCCCGCCGCCTCGCGCGAGGCGTTCGAGGCGCGGCTGCGCGCCATCGGGGCGGAGCGCTATCACGACCGTCATCCCTTCCACGCGCGCCTGCACGGGGGCGAGTGCGGCCCCGACGAGGTGCGCGCCTGGGTGATCAACCGCTGGCAGTACCAGTCGCGCATCCCGATGAAGGACGCGGCCTTCATGAGCCGGGTGGAGGATCCGGCGCTGCGCCGGGCCTGGCGCTCGCGCATGGAGGATCACGACGGGCGGGCCGAGGGCGAGGGCGGCATCGCGCGCTGGCTGCGGCTCGCGGAGGCGGTCGGGCTCGACCCCGACTACGTCGCCTCGGGCGTCGGGGTGCTGCCGGCGACGCGCTTCGCGGTCGAGGCCTATGTGCGCTTCGTGCGCGAGAGGACGCTGCTGGAGGCGGTGGCCTCCTCGCTGACGGAGCTGTTCGCGCCGGCGATCCACGCGCGGCGGATCGAGGGGCTGCTCGAGCACTACGCCTTCGCCGACGACGTCTCGCTGTCCTATTTCCGCACGCGGCTGACGGAGGCGCCGAAGGACGTGGCCTTCGGGCTCGCCTTCGTGCTGGAGCACGCCGACACGGCCGAGCGGCAGGACGCCGCGGCGGCGGCGCTGGTCTTCAAGACCGACGTGCTCTGGGCGCAGCTCGACGCGCTCTGGTCGGCCTATGTCGCGCCGGGGCGCATTCCGCCGGGGGCCTGGCGTCCGGGCGAGGGGCTGCGATGAGCCTCGGGGCCGAGGCGCGCCCGGCGCTGCCCCGGGGGGTGCGGGTGGCCGAGGACCGGGTGCGCGGCGGCTGGGTGCTGCTGGCGCCGGAGCGCGCGCTCCGGCTCGACGATGTCGGGCGCGCGGTGCTGGGCGAGATCGACGGCGCGTCGAGCCTCGGCGAGATCGCGGAGCGGCTGGCGGCGCGCTACGACGCGCCGCCCGAGCGGGTGCTCGCGGACGCGGACCGCTTCCTCTCCGCGCTCCGGGCGCGGCGCATGCTGGATCTGGCATGAGCGCGCCGCCCCCCGTCGCGATGCTGGCGGAGCTGACGCATCGCTGTCCGCTCTCCTGCCCCTACTGCTCCAACCCCCTGGAGCTGACGGCCCGCGCGGCCGAGCTCTCGACGGAGGAATGGGCCGACGCCTTCCGCCAGGCGGCGGATCTCGGCGTGCTGCAGCTGCATCTCTCGGGCGGCGAGCCGGCCTCGCGCCGGGATCTCGAGGCGATCACGGCGGCGGCGGCGGAGGCGGGGCTCTACACCAACCTGATCACCTCGGGCGTCGGGCTGACCGAGGCGCGGCTGCGCGCGCTCGACGCGGCCGGCCTCGATCACGTGCAGCTCTCGGTGCAGGGGGTCGACGCGGTCTCGGCCGACGCGATCGGCGGCTATCGCGGCGGCTTCGAGCGCAAGATGCGCGTCGCCGGATGGGTGGCGGAGATCGGCTTTCCGCTGACGCTGAACGCGGTGATGCACCGGCGCAATCTCGACCGGCTGGAGGAGACGGTGGAGCTCGCGCTCGGTCTCGGGGCGCGGCGGCTCGAGGTCGCCTGCGTGCAGTTCCACGGCTGGGCCGCGGCGAACCGCGCCGCGCTGATGCCGACGCTGGCGCAGGCGCGCGCGGCGAAGGCGCTGGTGGACGCGAAGCGCAAGGACCTGCTCGGCCGGCTGGTGATCGACTTCGTGCCGCCGGACTACCACGCCGAGTTCCCGAAGGCCTGCATGGGCGGCTGGGGCTCCACCGGGATCAACCTGGCGCCGGACGGGCGGGTGCTGCCCTGCCACGCGGCGGAGACCATCCCGGGGCTGCGCTTCGAGTCGATCCGCGACCGGCCGCTGGCGGCGATCTGGGCCGACGGGCCCGCCTTCGAGGCGTTCCGCGGCACGGACTGGATGCAGGAGCCCTGCACGAGCTGCGAGCGGCGCGGGCGCGACTTCGGCGGCTGCCGCTGCCAGGCGGCGGCGCTGGCCGGCGACCCCGCGGCGACCGACCCGGTCTGCTCGAAGTCGCCGCTGCGGCCCAAGGTGGACGCCATGATCGCCGAGGCGCCCGACGACGACGCCCCGCTGGTCCACAGGACCCCGCCCGCCTCGGCCTGAGCGCGAAACCGAACGCACCCCCGCCCGAAGCCCGAAGACCTCGCCGGGACGAAGGCCGCTTGCCTCCGCAGGCGAGCCGCGCGAACGGCCGCGCGACAAGGGGCTTGGCGAAGCCGGGGATGGCGTCATACGCTGCGCGTGCGACGGCGCGCCGCGGCACGCCGGACGTCAACGCCAAGGCGCGCGGCCCCCGGGCCGACAGAGCCGGTTCATGGGAGAAGACGGATGCATTCACAAGACCGCGCCTCGGCGGCGCTGGCCACGCTGCTCGCCGCCGCGATCGCCGCGCCGGCGGCTTTCGCGCAGGACGAGGAGCCCTCGTGGGCGAAGGGCCGGCCCAAGACCGACGTCGCCATGCAGATGGCTCCGATCGCCCACCCGCCGATCCCCCTCTCGGCCGAAGAGCTGCCCGACCTGCGCGTCCCCGAGGGCTTCCGGCTGGAAGTGTTCCAGACCGGCATCCTCGAGCCGCGCCACATGGTCGAGGGGGCGGACGGCACGATCTACGTCAGCACCCTGTTCAACGCCGGCGGCAAGATCTACGCGCTGACGGGCGAGGGTCCCGACCGCGAGGTCAAGGTGATCGCGGACGAACTCCTGCTGCCCTCCGGCATCACCTACAAGGACGGCGACCTTTACGTCGCGACGCCGGCCGAGATCATGGTGATGCGCGGCATCGACGGCCGGGCCGACGATCCGCCCGCCCCGGAGGTCATCGTGTCCGACCTGCCGGGCGACATCCCGCACGGCTGGAAGTTCATCGCCTTCGGCCCCGACGGGCGCCTCCACTACCCGGTCGGCGCGCCCTGCAACATCTGCGACTCTTCGGACGAGTACACCAAGATCTTCTCCATCACCGCCGATGGGCAGGATCGCCAGGTCGTCGCTCATGGCATGCGCAACACGGTCGGCTTCGACTTCCATCCCGTCACCGGCGAGCTGTGGTTCACCGACAACCAGCGCGACTGGCTGTCCGAGGACATGCCGCCCGACGAGCTCAACCGCGTCTCCCGCCCCGGCGAGCAGCATT
>DATFKM010000527.1:0-10897 GCA_035268645.1 Paracoccaceae bacterium
CCGCTGACGCCCGGCCCCACGGCCGTGACCACGCCCGCGATGTCCGAGCCGGGCGAGAACGGCCGGTCCGGCTTGAACTGATACTTGTTCTCGATGATCAGCGTGTCCGGGAAGTTGACCGAGCAGGCGTGCACGGCGACCCGCACCTGACCCTCGCCCGGCTCCGGCGCCGGCACGTCCTCGACCACGAGGCTCTCCGGCGGACCCCATTCCTTGCAGAGGACGGCGCGCATCGTCTTTCCCTCCCGGCATCCTGTCACGGCGGGGGGACGCTATCCGCCGCCGCCGGCCGCGTCCATGCCCCGCAGCCCGCCCTTGCGGCGGCGCGGGGAGGCTGCGAGCCTGAGGGGATCCGCAACCAGGGAGGACGCGCCGTGACGGGCACCGTGAGCCATGCGATCTGCGAAGGGATGGAAGGTCTCGGCATCGACGCGCTGTTCTGCCTGCCGGGCATCCAGAACGACGACTTCTTCAACATCCTGTTCGACTTTCCGGCGATCCGCCCGTTCGTGACGCGCCACGAGCAGGCCTGCGCCTACATGGCCGCGGGCGCCGCCCAGGCCTCCGGCCGGCCCGCCGCCTATTGCGTGGTGCCGGGCCAGGGCGTGCTCAACGCCTCGGCCGGGCACGCGACGGCCTACGCCACCTCCGCGCGCGTCCTCGCCGTCGTGGGCCAGAGCAAGAGCCCCTACATCGGCGCGATGCACGGTCTGCTGCACGAGCTGCCGGACCAGATGGCGGTGCTCGGTCAGATCTCGAAGCACGCGGCGCCGCTGCGCGACGCCCGCGCCGCCGGCGGTGCGGTCGCGACTTCGTTCGCCGCCCTCGCGGGGGGGCACCCGAAACCCGTGACCATCGAGACGCCGCTCGATTTCTGGGCGGCCGCGACCGAGGCCGCGGAGGTCCCGGCGCCCGCCTTCCCGGAGGTGGACGAGGAGGCGATCGCGAAGGCCGCCGACCTGCTCGCGGCCGCGGAACGTCCCATGATCGTGCTGGGCGGCGGCGCCCATGACGCCGCCGAGGCGGTGGGCGAACTCGCCGACATGCTGGGCTGCCCGGTCTCGGCGCTGCGCCAGGGCAAGGGCGCCTACGACGAGCGCCGCCCCCTCGCCGTGCCCGGCCCTGTGGCGCACGAACTCTGGCCGGAGACCGACGTCGCGCTCGGCGTCGGCACGCGCTTCCAGACGCACGAGATGCAGTGGGGCGTCGACGACGACATCAAGCTCGTCCAGATCGAGGCGGATCCCGACGAGCTGAACCGCCGCGGCCGCATCGACGTGCCGATCCACGCCATGACGCAGGACGCCCTGCCCCGGCTGATCGAGGCGCTCGGCGCGCGCCTCGGCCGCCGCGAGGACCGCTCCGACGAACTCGCCGGCCGCACCGCCGCATTCCGCGAAAAGGTCCGGGAGAAGCTGACCCCGACCTTCGACGACCTCGAGGTGATCGCCGAGGTGCTGGGCGAGGACGGGATCTTCGTCGACGACCTGACGCAGGTGGCCTACGCGGCGCGCTTCCTGCACCGCGCGCCGCGGCCGCGCAGCTACGTCTGCGCGGGCTATGCCGGAACCCTCGGCTGGGGTCTGCCGGCCGGGCTCGGCGCGCAGGTGGCCTGCCCGGGGCGGCGGGTGCTGGTGGTGCAGGGCGACGGCGGCTTCGGTTATTGCGCGACGGAACTCGCGACGGCGGTGAAGTACGACCTGCCGGTGGTGGTCCTCGTCTACAATGACGCCGCCTACGGCAACGTGCAGCGCATCCAGCAGCAGCGTTTCGGGCACAACCGCACCATCGCGACGGACCTCGTGAACCCCGACGTCCCGCGCTTCGCGGAGAGCTTCGGCGCCCTCGGCATCCGGGCCGAACCGGGTGCGGAGGGGCTGCGGACGGCATTGCAGGCGGCCTTCGCGGCCGGCAGACCGGCCGTGGTCGAGGTCCCGACGCCCGAGCGCTACCCGAGCCCGTGGCGCTGGATCCAGCTTCCGACGGTGCGGGGCCCGGCGCTTCCGAACGTTCTGCTCGCGGACTGAGCGGCCGGCGAGGGGGTGGGCATGACGGGGTTTCGTTCGACGCTGATCGTGCTGCTGTTCGGGGTCTGTTCCGTGCTGCTTCCCGCCGTTGCGGGGGCGCAGGAGGGCGCCGGCGCGGCGGAGCCCGCCGGGACGGCGGCGGGGCCCGTCGCCTCGCTGCTGGAGACGCTCCGCGATCCCGCGAGCCGGGACGCGCTGATCGCCGAGCTCGAGCGCATCGTGGGCGCCGCGGACGAGGCCGATCCGGCGGAAGGCGCCGCAGAGACGGCGGCGGCGGCCGGCGCGGCGGAGACGGCGGAGCCCGACTCCCTCGGACGGCGCATCGCGGAGACGACCCAGGCGGCGGCGGAGGAGATCGCCGCGGAGGCGACGCGGATCTGGTCGCGGCTGATGCGGGCGCCGCGCACCCTCTCGGCGATCGGCTCGGTCTCGCCCGAGCTGCTGCGGGACGCGGCGCTCGACCTCGCGCTGGTGATCGCCGCGACGGTGGCGATCTTCCTTGCGCTGCGGGGCTTCGCCAAGCGGCTGTTCCGCTCCCTCGGCGAGGTCGCGGCGGATGCGGGGGCGGCGCGGACCGCGGCGGTGATCGCGCTTTCGGTCGCGATCGACATGGGCGTCGTGCTGCTGGCCTGGGCGGGGGGCTACGTCGTCGGGCTGACCGCGCTCGGCTCGGCCGGCGAGATCGCGCTTCGCCAGACGCTCTATCTCAACGCCTTCCTTCTGGTGGAGACGGCGCGGGTGGTGATCCGCGCGGTGATCTCGCCGACGACGGGGCATCTGCGCCTCGTGCCGATCCCGGACGCCGGGGCGGCGACCCTCTCGCGCTGGCTCGGCGTCGCCGCGAGCGTGGTGGGCTACGGGCAGCTGCTGGTGGTGCCGATCGTCAACCAGAACGCCTCCTGGTTCGCCGGGCGGGGCGTCTCGACGCTGGCCTCGCTGATCGCGGTCGGCATCATGGTCGCGCTGACGCTGCGCCATCGGCGGGCGGTGGCGGACTGGCTGGCCGGAGGCGCCGGCGCGACCGGCCTGCGGCCCGGCCTCGCGCGGGTCTGGCACTGGGCGGCGCTGGCCTATCTGATCGGACTGCTGGTGATCGTGCTGACACGGCCCGGGGACGTGCTGCTGCCGGTGCTGCTGGCCTCGGCCAGGATCCTGGCGGCGGTCGTGATCGGGGCGGCCGCGGTGCAGGCGATCGGCCGGGCGACGGCGCGCGGCGTGCGGCTGCCGGAGTCGGTCAACGAATCGCTGCCCCTGCTGGAGCGGCGGCTCGACGCCTTCGTGCCGAAGTTCCTTCTGCTGCTGCGCCTCGGCGTCGCCGCTGCGGTGCTGACCTACACCTTCGACACGCTCGGGATCACCGATTTCGGCGGATGGTTCGCCTCGCCGGCCGGCGCGCGGCTGACGGGGGCGGCGGCGACGGTGCTGCTGGTGCTGCTGTTCGCCTTCGCGGCGTGGCTGGCGCTGAGCTCCTGGGTCGACTGGCGGCTGCGCCCGACCAAGGGCCGGCCCGCCTCGGCGCGCGAGCGGACGCTGCTGACGCTGCTGCGAAACGCCGCGACCATCGTGATCCTGGTGCTGACGCTGATGGTCTCGCTGTCGGAACTCGGGCTCGACATCGCGCCGCTCCTCGCCTCGGCCGGCGTGCTCGGCCTCGCCATCGGCTTCGGCGCGCAGAAGATGGTGCAGGACATCATCACCGGCGTCTTCATCCAGTTCGAGAACGCGATGAACGTGGGCGACGTGGTGACCGTGGGCGGCACCACCGGGGTGGTCGAGAAGCTGACGATCCGCTCGGTCAGCCTGCGGGACCTGCACGGGGTCTACCACATCATCCCGTTCAGCTCGGTCGACATGGTCTCCAACTACAACCGCGACTACGCCTTCCACGTCGCGGACATGGGCATCGCCTATCGCGAGGACGTGACCGAGGCCAAGACGGCGATGTTCGACGCCTTCGAGGCGCTGAAGGCCGATCCCGACTGGGCGCCGCACGTGCTCGAGGACCTGCAGTGGTTCGGCGTCAACGCCCTCGGCGACAGCGCGGTGGTGGTGCGCGCGCGGATCAAGTGCGCGCCCGGCCAGCAGTGGGGCGTGGGGCGGGCCTACAACGAGCTCTGCAAGCGCATCTTCGACGAGCGGGGGATCGAGATCCCGTTCCCGCACACGACGGTCTATTTCGGCGAGGACAAGCGCGGCCACGCCCCGCCGGCGCGGATCGCGTCGGTTCATCCGCCGGAGGCCGACGCCGCCGCGGGCGGGCCGCCGGACGCCGCCGAGGCCGCGACGGCCGAACCGCGGTCCGGGCGCACGGCCCCGCCCGAGGACGAGAGCGACGCGCGGGGCTGAGGCCCGGCGCGTCGCCGGGGGCGTTCAGCGTCCGAAGGGGACGGCGCGCGCGTATTGCGGCGGGGTCGAGGCGGTCGCGCCGAGGACCGTCGCCGCGCGCCAGACCCAGCGCGGATCGCGCAGCATCTCGCGCGCCAGCGCCACCATGTCGGCCTGTCCGGAGCGCAGCACGCTTTCGGCCTGGATCGGGTCGGTGATCATGCCGACGGCGATGGTGGGCAGGCCGGAGCGGCGCCGGATCTCGGCCGCGAGACCGTTCTGGTAGCCCGGCCCGACCGGCACCTGCTGCGCCGGGGAGAGGCCGCCGGAGGAGACGTGGATCGCGTCCACGCCCTCGGCCTTGAGCGCCTCGGCGAAGGCGCAGGTCTGCTCGAGGTCCCAGCCGCCTTCCACCCAGTCGGTCGCCGAGACGCGCACCAGCAGCGGCTTCTCCTCGGGCCACGCGGCCCGCACGGCGCGCGCGATCTCGAGCGGGTAGCGCATGCGGCTCTCGAGGTCGCCGCCGTAGCGGTCCGTCCGCCGGTTCGAGAGCGGCGAGAGGAACTGGTGCAGCAGATAGCCGTGGGCGCAATGCAGCTCCACGGAATCGAGGCCGATCGCCAGCGCCCGGCCGGCGGCGGCGACGAAGGCGTCGCGCAGGCGGGCGAGGCCCGCGTCGTCGAGCGCGGCCGGCCTGTGCCAGCCTTCGCCCGCCGGCACGTCCGAGGGGGCCACGGTCTCCCAGGGCTCCGCCTCGGCCGGAAGCGCGCCGCCGCCCTCCCAGGGTCGCTGCGCGCTGGCCTTGCGGCCGGCATGGCCGAGCTGCACGCCGATGCGCGCCGGGCCGACAGAGCGGCAGAAGGCGGCGACCCGCTCCATCTTCACCGCCTGCGCCTCCGACCAGAGGCCGGTGCAGCCGTGGGTGATGCGCCCCTCCGGCGTCACCGAGGTCGCCTCGATCATGATCAGCCCGGGGCCGGCCGAGGCCATCTGACCGAGATGCACGAGGTGCCAGTCCGTCATGTCCCCCTCTACGGCCGAGTACTGGCACATCGGGGCGACCATGATGCGGTTGGCGAGTTCGAGCCCGGCAAGGCGGATCGGCTCGAAAAGGGCGGCGGGCATGGGCGGGATCCTCCGGCGGCTTCGGGTCGCGGCCATGCATGCCACGCCCCGGCGCCGGGGACGAGAGGGGCGGACGCGAAACGGCGCCCGGGACGGATCCCGGGCGCCGCAGCCGCCGCGCGGCGGTCGACAGGGCAGGCGATCGGCGCGGCGGCGACCCGGGCCTCAGTCGGCGGCGGGGCGCTGGCTGAGGATCATCAGGCTGTCCGCCGTCATCTCGGCGTCCTCGAAGAGCGCGTCGTCGAGCTCGCCCGTCACGGAGACGTGGTCCCCGACGGTGACGATCTGCGCGCCCTCCGGATCGAGCGGGTCGTAGGGCATGTCCGAGGTGTCGACGGTGATGGTGGTGGCGGAGCCGGTGACGAGGTCGAACTCGCGGCCGTCGATGTCGGTCACCTGGCCGCCGATCGTCACGCCGGGACCGTCCCAGGTGATCGCCGGATAGGCGATGTACACCGCGCCGACCGACTCCTCGTCGATCCCCGAGGCGTAGTGGAAGGTGTTGGAGCGCTCGTTCCAGACGCTCGACGCCTCGATGGTGCGCTCCTCGTAGAAGCCGTCGTCGACGTAGCCGTAGACGGTGACCTTGTCGCCGGAGCGGAGCGGGGCGGCGTCCATGTCGGGGTCGAAGTCGTCCATTTCGACCGTGATCATGCCCTGACCGTGGTCGAGGCTGAACTGGGTGGCCATGGCGCTGGCCACCTCGCCCGAGACGGCGACCCAGGCCCCGTCGCGCTTCGACGCGACCGCGGACTCCTGGGCGGCGGCGGGCGCGAAGAGGGCGGCGGCGCCGAGCAGCGCCGTCGCGGAGGCGAGAAGGCCGCGCAGGGGGCGTCGAGCGAAAGCCATCGAAATCCTCCCTTGGTGTCCCGAGGGGTCGGCCCCGGCCGAGGCCGCTTGCGGTCCGGGCGGCGTGCGGCCCCCGGCGCGGTCAGGGACCGCGCCGGGGTGGGTCGCGTCACTCGGGACCGGGCTTGTCCATGTCGAGCAGCCGGGTGATGTCCTCGGCCACGAACTCGGCGTTCTCGAACACCTCGGGGTCGAGCTCGCCGGTCACGGACACCCGGTCGCCGTCGTCGATCACCATCGTGCCGACGTCGTCGAGCGGATTGCGGTCCATGCCGCCGGTGTGGACGCGGAGTTCGCGCCCCCCGCCGGTGATCAGCGTGAACTGGCGGCCCTCGATGTCGGTCACGTAGCCGCTGAACGAGGCGTCGGCGCCGTTTTCGCCGCTCATCGTCCCGGACGCGGTCGCGAAGCCCATGTCGAACGGCCGGTCGGGGTCGCTGACGCCGGTCTCGACCTCGCCCGTGTCGCGGTTGAAGATCGACGCGGCCTCGATCGACTTGTCGTCGAAGAAGCCGCCGCCGACCCAGCCGTTCACGGTCACGACGTCGCCCACGCGGGCCTTCTGCGCCTCGGAGCTGCCGCTCGAGGTGCCGAAGCCGGCGCTCTCGACGGTGACGATGTCCTGGCCGTAGTCGAGGCGGAACTCGTTGTCGCTGACGCTGACGATCTCGCCGGTGACGGAGATCCAGCTGAAGGCCGGCGCGTCGATCTGGGCCTGCGCGGCGGCGCCGAAGCCGAGGGCCGCGGCGGCGGTGACGATGGCGAGTCTGGACGCATGAGTGCGCATGAATCGTCCTCCTTTTCTTCGCTCGCGCGGCCGGTTCGCCCGCAGCCGTGTCGGCGGCGGGCATCGGCCGCGATCCGAACGGGGCGCGGCGCGGGACGCGCCGCCGCCGTTCACCCGCATTGACGACGGGACCGGTGAGCCGTTCCGAAGGGAGGGCTTTTTTTTGGCTCGCGGCGGACCCCGGCGATGCGGCCGCCTGGCGCCGACCCGCGCTCAGCCCGCGCCGTACCCGCCGCCGGCCGGCGTCTCCATCACCACGAGATCGCCGGGCTCCAGCTCCACCCGGTCGTTGCCCTGCATGGGCTCGATCCGGCCGTCGGCGCGCTCGACCCATTCGCGGCCGACCTCGCCCGGCGCGCCGCCCTTCACGCCGAAGGGGGGCGTGCGGCGGGAGGAGCCGAGGGTGGTGCAGGTCATCGGCTCGAGGAAGCGCAGCCGGCGGGTGATGCCGTCGCCGCCCCTGTGCCGCCCGGCGCCGCCGGAGCCGCGGCGGATCGAGACCGACTCGAGCCGGACCGGGAAGCGCCATTCCAGCACCTCCGGGTCGGTCGAGCGGGTGTTGGTCATGTGCGTCTGCACCGCCGAGGCGCCGTCGAAGTCCGGTCCGGCGCCGGAGCCGCCGCAGATCGTCTCGTAGTTCTGCAGCCGGTCGTTGCCCCAGACGAAGTTGTTCATGGTGGACTGACTGCCCGCGATCACGCCGAGCGCGCCGTAGAGCGCGTTGCAGGCCATCTGGCTGACCTCGGTGTTGCCGGCGATCACGGCCGAGGGATACTGCGCGTTGAGCATCGAGCCTTCCGGCGCGACGATCCTCAGCGGCTTGAAGCAGCCCTCGTTCAGCGGGATCTCGGTCCCGACGAGGGTGCGGAACACGTAGAGCACCACGGCGCGGCAGACCGCGAAGGGGGCGTTGTAGTTGAGGGGCGACTTCTCGGCGCTGCCGGTGAAGTCGATCTCCGCCTCGCGCTTCGCATGGTCGACCCGCACGGCGACGCGGATGAAGCGGCCGTCGTCCATCTCGTATTCGAAGGACCCGTCGGTGAGGGCGCCGATGACGCGGCGCACGGATTCCTCGGCGTTGTCCTGGACGTGGCCCATGTAGGCGGTCACGGCGTCGAGCCCGAACTGGTCCACCATGGCGCGGATGCCGGCGGCGCCGGTCTCGTTCGCGGCGATCTGCGCCTTCAGGTCGGCGACGTTGTCGTCGATGTTGCGGCAGGGGTAGCGGCCGGAGGCGAGGAGGGCGCGCGTCTCGGCCTCGAGGAAGCGGCCCCGGTCGACGAGCTGGAAGTCGTCGATCAGCACGCCCTCCTCGTCGATGTGGCGCGAATCCGGCGGGGCGGAGCCCGGCGTCATGCCGCCGATGTCGGCGTGATGGCCGCGGGAGGCGACATAGAAGAGGACGGCCTCGCCCGCCTCGTCCCAGACCG
Source organism: Paracoccaceae bacterium (assembly GCA_035268645.1). Classification (GTDB taxonomy): domain Bacteria; phylum Pseudomonadota; class Alphaproteobacteria; order Rhodobacterales; family Rhodobacteraceae; genus Albimonas. The sequence goes on from DATFKM010000527.1 coordinate 8,544, forward strand.
GGGTGACGACCGTGACGTCCGGCAGATGCGTGCCGCCGTTGAAGGGCGCGTTGAGGACGTAGTGATCCCCCGGCCGCATCGTCGCCTTGCGCGAGCGGATGATGGTGCGGATCGCCTCGGACATCGAGCCGAGATGCACGGGGACGTGCGGCGCGTTGGCGACCAGCCCGCCCGAGGGGTCGAAGAGGGCGCAGGAGAAGTCCAGCCGCTCCTTGATGTTCACCGAATAGGCGGTGTTGGCGAGGGTCGCGCCCATGCGCTCGGCGATGTTCATGAAGAGGTTGTTGAACACCTCGAGCAGGATCGGGTCGGCCTCCGTGCCCACCGCCTCGCGCTTCGGGGGCGCGACGGCGCGGGTCAGCACGAGATGGCCGAAGCGGTTGAGCTCGGCCCGCCAGCCGGGCTCCACCACGGTCGTCGCGGTCGGCTCCTTGACGATTGCGGGGCCGTCGATGCGCTGGCCGGGGGCGAGCGTCTCGCGGTCGTAGAGGGGCGTCCGGCAGCGCTCGGCGCCGGCGATCGTCTCGACATGGTCGAGGGGCCCGGCCTCGGCGCGCGGCGGCAGATCCGCGTCGGCGACCGCGCCGGCGCCGCCGACGGCCTCGACGGCGAGCGCCTCGATGACCAGCTCGCGCTCTCCGGCGGAGAAGCCGTAGCGGGCGCGGTGCGCTTCGTCGAAGCGCGCGGCCATCTCGTCCGGCGTGCCGAAGGCGACGTCGAGCGGCTGGTGCGCGCCGCGATAGCGCAGGAGCGCGCGGCTCTCGACGGTGACGGCCTCCGGCGCGATCCCCTGCCCCACGACCTCGGCGCGGGCCTCGGCCTCCATCCGCGCGAGGAGGCGGATGGGCTCCTCGGTCTCTGCGATGGGGGCCTCGACCGCGTGCTCGCGCAGGGCGCGGATCTCGGCGAGGCCCATGCCGTAGGCCGAGAGCACCCCGGCGAGCGGGTGCAGCAGCACCGAGCCGATGCCGAGCGCGTCGGCCACGAGGCAGGCGTGCTGGCCGCCGGCGCCCCCGAAGCAGTTCAGCGCGTAACGGGTGACGTCGTAGCCGCGCTGCACGCTGATCTTCTTGATGGCGTTGGCCATGTTCTCGACCGCGATGCGCAGGAAGCCTTCGGCGACCTCCTCCACCGGGCGAGGCGCCTCTCCGCGCGCGTCGGCGATCTCCCGCGCCAGCACCTCGAACTTCTCGCGCACGATCTCGGCGTCGAGCGGCTCGTCGCCGTCCGGGCCGAACACGGCCGGGAAGTGGGCGGGCTGGAGCTTGCCGAGGAGGACGTTGCAGTCGGTGACGGTGAGCGGCCCGCCGTTGCGGTAGCAGGCGGGGCCGGGATGGGCGCCGGCGCTCTCGGGCCCGACCTGGAAGCGCCCCTCGCGGAAGAAGAGGATGGAGCCGCCCCCCGCCGCGACGGTGTGGATGTTCATCATCGGCGCGCGCATCCGCACGCCCGCCACCTCGGTCTCGAGGCTGCGCTCGTAGGCGCCGGCGTAATGGCATACGTCGGTGGAGGTGCCGCCCATGTCGAAGCCGATCAGGCGGTCGAAGCCCGCGAGTTCGCCCGTCTTGACCATGCCGACGACGCCGCCGGCGGGGCCGGAGAGGATGGCGTCCTTGCCCTGGAAGAGGCTCGCGTCGGTCAGCCCGCCGTTGGACTGCATGAACATCAGGCGCGCGCCCGACGCCTCGGCGCCGAGCTCGTCCTCCACCTGCTCGACGTAGCGGCGCAGGATCGGGGAGAGATAGGCGTCGACCACGGTGGTGTCGCCGCGCCCGACCAGCTTCATCAGCGGACTGACCTGGTGGGAGACGGAGATCTGGGAGAAGCCGGCCTCGGCCGCGAGGGCGGCGGCGCGGGCCTCGTGGTCCGGGTTGCGGTAGCCGTGCAGGAAGGCGATGGCGACGGAGTCGATGCCGTCGGCCTTGGCGGCGGCGAGCGCCTTGCGGGTCGCGTCCTCGTCGATGGGGGTGAGGACGGTCCCGTCTCGGTCGAGGCGCTCGGGGATCTCGGCGACGCGCTCGTGCAGGAGCGCTGGCAGCTCGATGTGCAGGGCGAAGAGCTGCGGGCGGGTCTGGTAGCCGATGCGCAGGAGATCGCCGAAGCCCTCGGTGATCAGGAGGAGCGTCCGGTCGCCCTTGCGCTCCAGCAGCGCGTTGGTGGCGACGGTGGTGCCCATCTTCACCGCCGAGACGCGGCCGGGCGCGATCGCAGCGCCGGGCGCGAGGCCGAGCAGGCGGCGCACGCCCTCGACGGCGGCGTCGCGGTAGCGGCCGGGGTTCTCGGAGAGGAGCTTCTCCGTCACGAGGGCTCCGTCGGGACGCAGGCCCACCACGTCGGTGAAGGTGCCGCCGCGG
>DATFKM010000528.1:0-2688 GCA_035268645.1 Paracoccaceae bacterium
CGTCGGCGAACAGGCCTCGAAGAGGCAAGCCGACCGCGGACGGCGCGCCGGCAAGCGCCTCCGGCTCGCTGGCCGCGCGCGTCTCGTTCACGATCGCGCCCGCCTCGTCGACGATTCAGATCGCAGTCTCTTCCAACGACACGTCCATCCCGGCATAGTACTTCATGGCTGCTCCTTGACGATGCTTGTGGCCGTTGCCACGGACCACGTTTCGTCATCCTGTTTGGAGCAGCCACCACGCCGGTGACGGGCGAGACCCCAATCACACCATCCGACGAAGGTCCGACAGGAGTCCGACGTTCGGCCGGCGTCTTCTGCAAGGGAGCGGCGTCAATGCGCGACCGAATCGCGATCATAGGCTGGGGCTCGCTGATCTGGGATCTCGACGATCTCGTGCCCCACGTCGCCGAACCCTGGGCTCTCGGCGCCGGCCCGGCGCTTCCGCTCGAGTTCTCGCGCATCTCGCCGAAGCGCCGGATGGGCCTCGTGGTCTGCATCGACCCCGATCTCGGCGTGCCGTGCCGCACCCACGCGATTCCCTCGCGCCGGTCCGACCCGGCCGAGGCCCGCGCCGACCTCGCGCGCCGCGAACGTGCCCCGCTGGACCTCGTCGGCTGGGTCTGCGCCCGCAGCGGCCGCGCCGAGGGCCGCGCCGCCGACCGCGTCGCCGACTGGTGCGAGGCGACCGGCGCCGCCGGCGCGGTCTGGACCGACCTCCGCCCCAACTGGGCCGAGCACCGCACCGAGCCCTTCGCCCTCGACGCCGCCGAGGCCTACCTCGCCTCCCTGACCGGCGAGGCGCGCGCCGAGGCCGTGCGCTACATCGAGAACGCCCCGAAGGAGACCGACACGCCGCTCCGCCGCCACCTCTCGACCCGCGACTGGTGGCGCGAGGCCGCCGCGGCGCTCAGCCGTCCAGCAGCTCTCCCTTCGTCGCCTTGAAGTCCGAGGCGATCCACTGCGCCTCCAGCGATTCCAGCCTGCGCCCCAGCGCCGGCCCCGGCTTGGCGCCGCGGTCGATCAGGTCCTTGGCGGAGATGGGAAAACTCGCGGTCGCGCCCCGCGCGATCTCCCGCGAGAGGCCCTTCGGCGGGGCCGTCCCCTCCTCGGCCGCGCGCAGCAGCGCCGCGTCCCGCGCGGCCTCCGCCCCGTGCCGATAGGCCGCCCGCGCCGCAGGCTCGTGCGCATCCAGCGCCGCGGCGATGGCCGCCAGCGCCCTGGCCTCGGCGCGCGACAGGCGCAGCCGCTCCGTCGCATCCTCGGGCGTCGCGCCGAGGGCGACCAACCGTCGCTTCCAGTCCGGTCGCACACCCGCCGCCGCCTCGGCCGCGGCGAGCGGGCCCAGCGTGCGAGTGGAGGCGCCGGGCAGAACCCGCTCCAGAACTCCCGCGTCCGCCATCGCGGAAACCGCCGCGCCCGGCAGGGGCGCCGCGAGCAGCTTGCGCATCTCCCTGCCGATCCGCTCGCGCGCCAGCGCCTCGACCCCCTCCGCCGCCGCCCGGCAGGCCGCGAGCCCCGCCGCGTCCGGCCCGGTCCCCGGGTCGCCGTAGAGCGCGTGAAACCGGAAGAAGCGCAGGATCCGCAGCCGGTCCTCGGCGATCCGCGCCGCGGGATCGCCGATGAAGCGCACCCGCCGCTCCGCGAGGTCGGCCAGCCCCTCGCCCGTCGGGTCCAGAAGCGTCCCGTCGGGCTCTGCGTAGAGGGCGTTCATGGTGAAGTCGCGCCGCGCCGCGTCCTCCCCCAGCGCGGCGCCGAAGGCGACGCGGGCGTGCCGGCCGAAGGTCTCCTCGTCGCGCCGGAAGGTGGTGATCTCGAAGCCCCGGCCATCCGTCACGGCCGTGACGGTGCCGTGCTCGACCCCCGTGGGAACCTGGCGCAGGCCCGCCGCCTCCAGCAGCGCCTGGACCCGCTCCGGAGCCGCGTCGGTGGCGAGGTCGAGATCCGTCACCGGCAGGCCGAGCAAGGCGTTGCGGACGCAGCCCCCGACGAAAAGCGCCTGCGCCCCGCCGTCCTTCAGCGCCGCGACGACGGCCGCCGCCGCCGGGTCCGAGAGCCAGTGCGCCTCGAGCCGCGCAGGCTCGACCGCGGCCTCGTGTCCGCGTTCTGCGGCGGGGCTCACTCCGCGGTCTCGTCCGCCGCCTCGGCGGCGAGGCGGTCCGAAAGCGAGACCAGCATCCGGGCGGTCGCGCCCCAGATGTAGCGCCCTTCCCACGGCATCGCCCAGAAGCTGCGCCGTCCGCCCGGTCCCGCGCGGTGGTCCTGCGTGCGGTTGGCCGGATCCATCAGGAAGGCGAGCGGCGGTTCGAACACCTCGGCCACCTCGGCCGGATCGGGCCGCGGCTCGAAGGCCCGGTCGACGAACCCGACGAACGGCGTGACCGCGTAGCCGGTCACGGTCTCGTGGCCGTCGATCGGGCCGAGGATCTCGACGTGTCGGGCGGAGAGACCGATCTCCTCCTCCGCCTCGCGCAGCGCCGCGGCCTCGGGCGAGGGGTCCCCCGCATCGATCCGTCCGCCCGGGAAGGCGATCTGCCCGGCATGGCGGTTCAGATGGTCCGCCCGCCGGGTCAGGATCACGCGCCAGCCCGCGCCGTCCTCCCGATCCACCAGGCCGCATAGCACCGCGGCCCCGCGCAGGGACCGCGTCGGCGGCAGCGTCTCGCGGATCTCGGGGTTCAGATCGTAGTC
>DATFKM010000529.1:0-2178 GCA_035268645.1 Paracoccaceae bacterium
GCGCTCGCGGATCGAGCGGACCGGCTCCGGCTGGCCCTCGATCCCCTTCTGCGCCAGCGGCGTCAGCAGGCTGACCGCGCCGAGGTTGAAGGTCACCGCCATGACGTTGGCGCCCCAGAACATCGCCAGGTATCGCCGCCCCGGCGGCTGCGCCGTCAGCCACCCGCCGAGCCCCGCGACGGCGCCCGACCCCGACGCCGCCCCGTGCAGCAGCGTCAGCAGGAAGATGAAGGCGGCGAGGAAGGCGCCCTGGTCGAACCCCGCGAGGATCGCCTCCATCGGCGTCTCGAGCCGCCAGACGGCGAGGCCGGCCAGAGCCGCAGAGACGGCGCCCAGATACGCCTCCCGCCACCCCAGCCGCGGCACGGCGGCGATCAGAAGCGCCGCCACCGCTCCCCGCGCCGCCCAGGCCGCGCCCTCGGCCGCCGCGCCTTCAGGCGCGAAACGCACGGCGAGGCCGGCCGACATCACCGCGAGCGCCGCGACCGCGAGCCCCGCGGTCGAGCGCCGCGCCGACCCGTCGCCCCGTGCGGCGCGGCGACCCGGGGCCGGCGCATCGGCGTGCCGGGCGTCCCCGGCCCGGCCGTCGCTCCCTTCGCGCTCGTCCTCGGCCCGCATCGACCTCACCCTTTCCTTGACGCGGCGCACCATGCCCCGCGCCGTCTCCCACGGCCAGACCCGGCGGCCGTCGCCTCCCGCCCCGAAGGAGCCGGGCCCGGTGTCGGCGCCCCCTTCCCCCGGCGCCGGGCGGCCCGTAGGCTCTCGCCCATGACCACCGTCCACATCGGCTGCGGCGCGGGCTTCGCCGGCGACCGCTTCGACGCCGCCGGCCCCGTGATCGCCGACCTCGCCCGCCGCGAGGGGCCGCGCTTCCTGATGTTCGAATGCCTGGCCGAGCGGACCCTCGCCCTCGCGCAGGGCGAGAAGCGCCGCGACCCGGAGCGCGGCTGGTCGCCCTTCCTGGACCGCTATCTCGCGCCCCATCTCGGTCCCGCCCTCGCGGCGGGGGTGCGCATCGTCAGCAATCTCGGCGCCGCCAACCCGCTCGGCGCCGCGCGGCGGGTTCAGGCGCTGGCGCGGGAGCTCGGCCTGCCGCCGATCCGCGTCGCCGCGCTCGAGGGCGACGACCTGCGCGAGACGCATTCCGACGCCGAGATCCGCGCCCTGCCCGTCCTCGACGGCGCCGAGGTGCTGCACCAGCCTCTGCTCGCGGCCAACGCCTATCTCGGCGCCCGCCCGGTCGCCGAAGCGCTGGCGACCGGGGCCGACGTGGTGCTCGTGGGGCGCACGACCGACAGCGCGCTGGCGCTCGGCCCGCTGATCCACGCCCATGGCTGGGATCCGGAGGATCTCGGCCGCATGGCGGCGGGCACGCTCGCCGGGCATCTCCTGGAATGCGGGGCGCAGGTCACCGGCGCCTATTTCGCCGATCCCGGCTTCAAGGACGTGCCCGACCTCGCCCATGTCGGCTTCCCGATCGCCGCGATCGCGCCGGACGGGACCCTGACCCTCGGCAAGCCCGCCGCGACCGGCGGGCGGGTCGACCGCGCCACCGTCACCGAACAGATCCTCTACGAGATGCACGACCCCGCCGCCTACCTGACCCCCGACTGCACGCTCGACGTCACCGCGCTGCGTCTCACGGAGCCGGAGCCCGACCGCGTCGTCCTCTCCGGCGCGCGCGGCCGTCCGCCGCCCGATACGCTGAAGGCCACGGTCTGCGTCGAGGACGGCTGGCTCGGCGAGGCCGAGATAAGCTACGCCGGCCCGAACGCCTACGCCCGCGCCCGGCTCGCGGCGGAGGTGGTGGCGACGCGCCTGCACGAGCGCAACCTCGCCCCCGCGCTCGACATCGTCGGGGCCGGCGCGAGCCACGACCGCGGCGATCTGGCGCGCACCGACGCGCGGGGCCTTCGGGGAGACGGCGACTACCGCGTCCGGGCCGCGCTGAGGGCGCCGGACCGGGATACGGCGGCGCTCGCGGTCGAGGAGATCACGGCGCTCTACTGCTCCGGCCCCGCCGCGGGAGGCGGCGTGCGGGGCGGGACGACGCCGCAGGTGGCCACGGCCTCGGTGCTGGTGCGGCCCGAGGCGGTGGCGCCCCGGATCACCGTCGTCGGCCCGGGCGGGGCGGAGGACCGGCGGTGAAGCTGCCTCTGCACGCGCTGGCGCACGCGC
>DATFKM010000530.1:0-15398 GCA_035268645.1 Paracoccaceae bacterium
CCCGCCGCAGGCCTTCGGGCAGGCTGGCCGCCGGGCAGCCGACGAGAGGATGGACGCATGAACCAGGTCGCCGCCATCGACGCGCAGGACGCCGTCCTGCTGCCGGATCTCATGGACCTCGTGGCCGAGGCCGTGCCGGCCGCCGAGACCGTGCTCGCCGAGGCGCGCCGCGCGCTGGCGGAGAAGGTGGTGGTGGACGGCCGTCCCTCCGGCAAGGCGCTGGAAGCCGAGCAGTTCGGCGCGCACGCGCTCGCCTGGGTCGCCACCTATGTCGAGAGCCTGCGCCAGATGCAGGGCTGGGCGCGGCGCCTGGAGGCGGAGGACCGGCTCGGCGAGATGGAGCGGCTGATCCTGCAGATCGGCTTCGGCGAGTATCTGTGGCAGCTCTGCGGCGGGCTGCCGATGAGCCAGGGCGAGGTGGCCCGGCTGCAGGACGTCGGCGTCAGCCGGGACGGCCAGCGGGCGCTGATGGTCCCCGCCGTGACGACGCTGACGCAGGCGGGCAATTCGGACGCGGCGCGGCGCCGGCTGGTGGCGCTGATGCGCGAGCGCGCGGGCTCGGCCACCTTCGGGGACTGCGGGCTCGACGAGGAGTACGAGATGGTGCGGGACCAGTTCCGCCGCTTCTCGGACGAGAAGGTCGCGCCCTACGCGCACGAGTGGCACCTGAAGGACGAGCTGATCCCGCTCGAGATCATCTCGGAGATGGCCGAGCTCGGCGTCTTCGGCCTGACGATCCCCGAGGAGCGCGGCGGCTTCGGCATGGGCAAGACGGCGATGTGCGTCGTCTCGGAGGAGCTGTCGCGCGGCTACATCGGCGTCGGCTCGCTCGGCACGCGGTCCGAGATCGCGGCGGAGCTGATCCTCTGCGGCGGGACGGAGGCGCAGAAGCAGGAGTGGCTGCCGCGGATCGCGAGCGCGGAGATCCTGCCGACGGCGGTGTTCACCGAGCCGAACACGGGCTCCGACCTCGGCAGCCTGAGGACGCGGGCGGTGAAGGACGGCGACGACTACGTGGTGACGGGGAACAAGACCTGGATCACGCATGGCGCACGGGCCGACGTGATGACGCTGCTGGCGCGGACCGACCCCGCGACGAGCAACTATTCCGGCCTTTCGATGTTCCTCGCGGAGAAGACCCGCGGGGACGACGCCGACATGTTCCCGGACGAGGGCATCGTCGGCGGCGAGATCGAGGTGCTCGGCTATCGCGGCATGAAGGAGTACGAGATCGGCTTCGACGGTTTCCGCGTGAGGGGCGAGAACCTCCTCGGCGGCGTCGAGGGCCAGGGCTTCAAGCAGCTGATGCAGACCTTCGAGAGCGCGCGCATCCAGACCGCGGCGCGGGCGATCGGGGTGGCGCAGAACGCGCTCGACATCGCGATGAAGTACGCCGAGGACCGCAAGCAGTTCGGCAAGAGCCTGATCGAGTTCCCGCGCGTCCACTCCAAGCTCGCCATGATGGCGGTGGAGATCATGATCGCGCGCCAGCTCACCTATTTCTCGGCGCGGGAGAAGGACGCCGGGCGCCGCTGCGACCTCGAGGCCGGCATGGCCAAGCTGCTCGGCGCCCGCGTCGCCTGGGCGGCGGCGGACAACGGCGTGCAGATCCACGGCGGCAACGGCTTCGCGCTGGAGTATCCGATCAGCCGCGTGATGTGCGACGCGCGGATCCTCAACATCTTCGAGGGCGCGGCCGAGATCCAGGCGCAGGTGATCGCGCGGCGTCTGCTGGAGACCGGGAACTGATGCGCTTCGGAATTGCGGCGGGGGTGGCGGCCGCGCTGCTCGGCGGTGCGGCGCTCGCCGAGGAGGCGGGCGGAGACGACGCGGCCGGGGCGGCGGGCGCCCGGGTCGTGGGCACGCTGTGGGCGCTGGAGACGCTTGGCGGCGAGCCGTTCGAGGCACGCGCGGTCATGGCCTTCGGCGAGGACGAGGCCGGCGGGCCTCTGCTGCGCGGCGAGGCGCCCTGCAACGGCTTCCGGGGCATCTATGGCGTGCAGTCGCCCGAGGGCGGCATGTTCGACGCCGGCCCGCTGGCCACGACGCGCATGGCCTGCCCCGATCTTGAGGCGGAGAGCGCGTTCCTCTCGGCCCTCGAATCGGCGGTGGAGGCCGAGATCGACGGTGAGCGGCTGATCCTGCGCGGCCCGGAGGGCGCGGAGATGACCTTCGTCGCGGAAGGGCCGGCCGCCGTGCGGCCGCCGTCCGCGGAGAGCGCGGACGGCGAGTGAGGTCCGACGCCTCGAAGCGCGGCGGCGTCGACGCCGGCGGCCTTTCGTGGCGAGGTGTCCGCTCGCCGAGGCCTCGAGCCTTGCCGAACGGCGCGCCGGCCCACACCTGACCTGCCCGAACGGACGGTGCGGAACGGCCTCGCCGCGCCCGCGAGGCCCGCGTTGCCGCTGGCCGGGGACGCGGCGCATCCCCCCGAGATTGAACGGCGCCTCCGAACACCCCATGTATAGTGATGAACGGGGTCGCCTCGGCAGGGGCCCCGCCGGCAAGTCGCTTGAGAGAGGACGACGCCTGATGTCGCGGATGACCTTCGCCTCGCACCCGTTCCTGCTCGGGTTCGAACAGCTGGACCGACTCGTGGAACGGACCGCGAAGAGTTCCAGCGACGGCTACCCGCCGTACAACATCGAGCAGCGCGGAGACGGCGCCTACCGGATCACGCTCGCGGTCGCGGGCTTCCGGGAGGAGGATCTCTCGGTCACGGTCGAGGACCGCCAGCTCGTGATCCGCGGCCGCCAGTCCGAGGACGAGGCGGAACGCGTGTTCCTTCATCGCGGGATCGCGGCGCGGCAGTTCCAGAAGAGCTTCGTGCTCGCCGAGGGCATGGAGTGCGAGAGCGCCAGCCTCGGCAACGGACTTCTGCATGTCGACCTCCGGCGCAGGGCGCCCGAGAGCGTGGTGCAGACCGTGAAGATCACGCCGAACTGAGCGGACGCCGGATCGTATCGAAACAGGAGACCCCGACCCAGGAGGCCCGACCATGACCGACGAGACCAAGACCTTCGACGCGCTCGAGCTGCCGAGCGACATCGTCTACGTGCGCGAGCTGCGCCCCGAGGAGGCCGCGGATCTGCCGCAGCCGCCGGAGGACGACCGCAAGATCTACGCGATCCACGACGAATCGGGGGCCCGGCTGGCGCTGACCGACGACCGTGGCCTCGCCTTCCAGCTGGCGCGGCAGAACGACCGCACGCCGGTGAGCGCGCACTGAGACCGCCGCCGCGCGTTCACGGACCGGCCGTACAGCTCAACTCCGACCGAGGCCGAGGCCCGAGGAGGTTTCCTCGTCGGGTCTCGGCACGGCGCGGCGGCCGATGATCGCGGATCGTCTCGGCGGCCGGATGACGAGCGCGCAGCCCTTCGGCATCGCGAACCGCCGCAGGTCCCGGCTCGAGCCGGTCCGCCGCACGGAGCGAAGGCCTCGCGCCCGCCCCGCAGCGACCTGACCGGCGGCCGGTTCAGGCTGCGTCCGAGGCCAGATCCTCGACCAGGATGGCGTAGAGCGCGCCGGCATCCGAGGTCGCGCGCAGCTTGGCGCAGCGGCCTTCGTCACGCAGGAGGCGCGAGACCCGCGCCAGCGCGCGCAGATGGTCGGCGCCCGAACTCTCCGGCGCGATCAGGAGGAAGACGAGGTCCACCGGAGCGTCGTCCGCCGCGTCGAAGTCGACGCCCTTCTCCAGCCGCCCGAAGAAGCCGGTGATGCGCTCCACCCCCGGCATGCGCGCATGAGGCACGGCGACGCCGCGTCCCATCGCCGTGGCGCCGAGCCGTTCGCGATCCATCAGAGCGTCGAAGACGGCGCGCGGCTCCAATCCAAGGCGGTCCGCCGCGCGGCCCGCCAGGTCGTTCAGAAGCTGTTTCTTCGATCCGGCCCGGAGATGCGGAAAGACCGCGTCAGGCGCGATGAGAGCGTCAAGCGTCATGGGCGTCTCGCTTGTCGTCGGCGAAGCCGTGCGCCGGCCGATCCGTCGTCGCCCGGATGAACCCCGGGTCGGCGGCGCGGCCGGCGGCCGGTGTCCTGCTGCTCGCGTCGCCGGACCTCAGCGGTCCGGCAGGTTGGCCGGGTCCACCCAGCCGATGTTTCCGTCGGGCCGGCGGAATACCACGTTGAGCCCGCCGTGGGAATCATTGTTGAAGAGCAGAAACACCTCGTCAGCCATCTCCATCTGCATCACCGCCTCTCCGACGGTAAGCCTTTGTATTCTATGACGCATTTCGGCCACGACGACCGGCTGGCCGCCGCCCTCGGCGCCGCCGTCGTCCTCGGCCTCCTCCTCCGCGCGGAGCACGAAGGCCTGCGCCTCGAGGGCGGCGACGGGTTCGACCCTCGCCTTGTGGTGATCCTTGAGTCGGCGCTTGTAGCGGCGGAGCTGCTTCTCCAGCCGGTCGCAGGAGGCTTCGGCCGCCGCATAGGGATCGGTGGCGCGGCCACGGGCCTTGGCATGCAGCCCGGTGGAGAGATGGGCGGTCGCGTCGCAGACGATCTCGTGCCCGTCGCGCGAGAAGGTCACGACGCTGTCGATCGGATTCTCCGCATACTTCTCCACGGCGGCGATGAAGCGCTCCTCGGCATGGGTGCGCAGGGCCTCGCCGATGTCGATCTGCTTGCCGGTGACCTGGATGTGCATGGAGCCTCCCGTGGATGCCGGTCGGAACGGACCGGGCCGCGAGCCTTCCCCGGGCCGCTCAACCCGCGGTCGCGCCCGCCTTCAGGCGCCGACGACGGGTGGAGGAGGGAATGCTCATGGCCTCACGATATTTGGCCACGGTGCGGCGCGCAACATCGACACCCTCCGTCTTGAGCCGTTCGGCGAGAGCGTCGTCGGAGAGCGTGGCGCGGGCGTCCTCGGCCTCGATCAGCGCCCTGATGCGGGCGCGCACGGCGACGGCCGAATGCGCCTCTCCCCCGTCGGCGGAGGCGAGGCCCTGGCTGAAGAACCAGCGCAGATCGAAGGCCCCGCGCGGACAGGCGAGGCGCTTGCCCGCGGCCACGCGCGAGACGGTGCTTTCGTGCACGCCTATCTCCTCGGCCACCATGCGCAGCGTCATCGGGCGCAGCGCCGCGACGCCCTCGCGCAGGAACGCGTCCTGCCGGCGCACGACCTCGCCGGCGACGGCGAGGATGGTGCGCGCGCGTTGGTCGAGGCTGCGCAGCAGGAAGGCGGCGGACTGCGCGCAGTCCGAGACGAAGGCGCGGGCGGCCGCGTCGCCGGCGCCCGAGACGCGCGCGGCGTAGCGCCGGTCGACGAGCAGACGCGGGAGCGTCGCCTCGTTCAGCGTCACGTCCCAGCCTCCGCCGGGCGCGGCGCGCACCAGCACGTCGGGCGGCGCGGCGGGCGCGGGCCCCTCGCCGAGGCCGAGGCCGGGCCGGGGATCGAGCCCGCGCAGTTCCGCCGCCATATCCCGGATCCCGTCCGGCTCGACGCCGCAGCGGCGGGCGAGGGCGCGCAGGTCGCCCCTGGCGAGCAGCGGCAGATGGTCGAGCAACGCCTTCATGGCGGGGTCGAGGCGGCCCCGCGCGGCGAGCTGCAGGGCGAGACACTCGGCGAGGGTTCGCGCGCCGACGCCGGCCGGCTCGCAGCGCTGGAGGAGAGCCGTCGCGGCCTCCACGGTCTCGGGCGGGACGCGGAGGCGCGCGGCGGTCTCCCCCGCGTCTGCGCGGAGCCAACCGTTGCCGTCGACCTCGGCGGCGAGGTGGAGGGCGACGGCGCGCACGTCCGGCGGCGCGGCCATCAGGCGGATCTGCCCGCAGAGCAGTTCGAGCCGGCCGGGTCTCGCGGCGACCGCGGCGTCGAACGGGGGGGGAGCCTCGCCCTCGCCGCCGCCCGAGCCGCCGATGCGGCGGGTCGGCTCGGCGTCCCATAGGTTCTCCGCCCCGCCGTCGAGGCGGCCGGCGGCGGCCCCGGGATCGGACGCCGAGAGCGCGATCTCCAGCCGCTCGGCCGGCCTCGGAGGTGGAGCCGGAGCGTCGGACCCGCTCTCGGCGCGCTGGAGCAGGGGGTTCCGCTCCAGCTCGCTCTCGAGGAAGCGGTCGAGTTCGAGGTTGTTCAGCTGGAGGAGCTGGATCGCCTGACGCAGCTGCGGCGTCATCACCAGCTGCTGGCTCTGCCGGATCTGCAGCCGCGGCCCGATCATGCCCCGCTCCCCCTTCGCCGCGCGGGGCCGGCCCCGCGCCGCCGGCGGGGCGGTTCAGTAGCGAAAGCCCTCGCCGAGATAGACGCGCCGGACGTCGGCGTCCGCGACCACCTCGCTCGGAGCGCCGCTCATCAGCATCCTGCCCTCATGCAAGATGTATGCCCGGTCGATTATCCCCAACGTTTCGCGCACATTGTGGTCGGTGATCAAGACCCCGATGCCGCGCCCGCGCAGATGGCCGACGAGGGTCCGGATGTCGTTGACGGCGATCGGGTCGACCCCGGCGAAAGGCTCGTCGAGCAGGACGTAGGCCGGGTCCGAGGCGAGGCAGCGTGCGATCTCGACGCGTCGCCGCTCGCCACCCGAAAGGGCCGGGGCGGGCGCGCGGCGCAGATGCTCGATCGAGAACTCGGCGAGCAGACGGTCGAGCCGGGTGGAGCGCTTGGCGCGGCTCGGCTCGACCAGCTCGAGCACGGCGAGGATGTTCTCCTCGACCGTCAGGCCGCGGAAGATGCTCGCCTCCTGCGGCAGGTAGCCTAGGCCGAGGCGCGCGCGACGATACATCGGGAGTTCGGTGACGTCGCGTCCGTCGATCGAGATCGTGCCCGAATCCGCCGGGATCAGACCGGTGATCATGTAGAAGCAGGTGGTCTTGCCCGCGCCGTTGGGACCGAGCAGTCCGACGACCTCGCCGCGGCGCAATTCCAGCGAGACATCGCGCACGACGGGACGGCGGCGGAACGCCTTGCCCAGACCGCGCGCCACAAGCCCCTCGCCCGCGGCGGCCAGGCTCGGCCCATCCGCGGGGCGGGGGAGGGCGTCATCCGCCACCGGGCTCGTCGCTCTCGTCAGGCGCGGTCTCCTCCTGCGCCGGGGGCGTGAACACCGAGCGGACGCGGCCGCCCGAGATCTCGCCGGCGCCGGCGTTGAGGTCGATGCGCAGGGTCTGCCCGGAGATCGCGTTCTCGCCCTGGGTCAGGATCACGTCGCCGCCCATCTCCACGACGCCGCCGGCGACGTCGTATTCGGCCCATTCGCCGCGCGCGGTCTCGGCCCCGTTGGAGAGGAACACGTCCCCTTCGGCGCGCAGACTCTCGATGCGGCCGGTGGCGGCGTCGCCGCCGCCGTCGCCGCCGTAGGAGACGACCACCGTCTCGGCCGTGAGGCGCAGCGTGCCCTGCCCGGCCACCACCTCGCCGCGGAAGGTCGCCTGCTGGCGGGCCTGGTCGACGGCCAGGCTGTCGGCGGTGATCTCGATCGGCTGGCCCGCGTCATGCTTGAACGAGCCGAAGGGGCTCGGCCCGTCCTGCTGCCCCCAGGCGGGGGCGGCTGCGAGCAGAAGCGCCGCGAACAGCAGGCGCGGCGGCGTCGTCGGGGTCATGCGGCGCTCCCTCTCCCAAGGCCTGCGGTCGGGCGCGGGATCAACGCGCCGGCGCGGGCGTCCAGGTGACGCGCACCCCGCCCTCGAACCAGAGATAGTCCCCCGGCGGGAGCGCGCCAAGCGCCGCCGGATCGCCGCCGGCGTCCGCGGCGTCGACGCGGCGGGCGCGGAAGCTCCCCGCGGCGATCGATCCGCTCGGCCCCTCGGCGGTCACCGGGCCGGGCGCGACCAGTTCCCCCTCCTCCAGATCGGCCTCCACCCGCTCGGTCCGGACGCGGTAGCCGTCCGAGGTGTCGAGCGCGACGTCGCCGGAGAGCGAGAGGGTCTGCGCCTTCGGGCGAAGCGCGCCCTCGGCGGCGGCGAGCGTGATCTCCCGGCCGTCCTGACGGAACTCGGCGCGCACGCTCTCGAGGTCCACGGCCTCGGGGTCCGGACCGTCGGGGACGGCGCGCTCGGCGGTGACCACGAAGGGCTCGCCCGCCGCGGTGGCGCCGGCGATTCGCGGACCGGTGACGGCGAGCCCCTCGCCGAGCGCCACCAGATCCGCGGAGGTGTAGACCAGCCCGCCCTCGAACCGCGTCTCCCGCGGCCAGAGGAAGATCGAGGAGAGCAGCGCCAGCGCCAGCAGCGGCAGCACGATCTTCAGGCTGCGCACCAGCCGGGTGTAGCCGGTGACGTCGCGGCGGGGCGGCGGGGGCGCCACCGGTCAGCCGTGGTCGAGCCCGGCGCGCAGGCAGTCGTGCACGTGCAGGATGCCGACGGGCGCGGCGCCGGACGCGGGGTCCGCGACGAAGATGCAGAGGACCGGGCGCTCGGGGTCGTTCATCAGGTTCAGCGCTTCGGAGGCGAGGGCGCCGGGGGCGATGACGCGCGGCGAGTGGGTGGCGACGTCGCCGGCGCGGCGCTCCAGCAGGCCGTCCATGTTGCGCCGGAGGTCGCCGTCGGTGACGACCCCGGTCAGGGCGCCCGCGGCGTCGAGCACGCCGGCGATGCCGAAGCCCTTGCGCGTCATCTCGAGCAGGACGTCGCGCATGGAGGCGTCGGCGCCGACCAGCGGCATCGCCTCGCCGGCGTGCATCAGGTCGCGCACCTTGATCAGCTGCGCGCCGAGCTTGCCGCCGGGGTGGAACATGCGGAAGTGCTCGGCCGTGAACTCCCGCCGCTCCATCAGCGCGACGGCGAGGGCGTCGCCGAGCGCCATGGTCAGGGTCGTCGAGGTGGTGGGCGCGAGGCCGACCGGACACGCCTCCGGCGCGCGGGGGAGCTGGAGGCGGATGTCGGCGGCCTGCAGGAGCGCGCTTTCGGCGCGGCTCGCGACGCCGATCAGGGGGATGCCGAAGCGCTTGCAGTGGGCGATGACGTCCGCGAGCTCCGGCGTGCCGCCGGAGTTGGAGAGCACCAGCGCCACGTCCTGCGAGGTCAGCATGCCGAGATCGCCGTGGCTCGCCTCGGCCGGGTGCAGGAACTGGGCGGGGGTGCCGGTGGAGGCGAGGGTCGCGGCGATCTTGCGCGCGACGTGGCCGGACTTGCCCATGCCGGAGACCACGATGCGCCCGCGGCAGGCCAGCATCCGCTCCACCGCGTCGGCGAAGGCGTCGCCGAGCCCGTCGGACATCGCGGTCAGCGCGTCGGCCTCGGTCGAGAGGACGCGGCGGCCGATCTCGACGTCGCGGCGACGCGCCTCGGCCGTCGTCCCGATCGGGGCCGGGGTGTCGGCGGAGAGGCGGGCGGGCTCTGCGGTCATCGGATCGGGGCGGCTCCTGTCACGGCGCTCAATGGGCGAAGACATCCTCCTCCGCCCAGCCCGCGAGGTCCAGCCGCGCGCGGTCGGGGAGGAAGGCGAAGCAGGCGTCGGCGAAGGCGAGGCGGTCCTCCCGCACCAGCCGGCGGGTCAGCTCCTCGCGCAGGCGGTGCAGGTGCAGGACGTCCGAGGCGGCGTATTCGAGCTGGGCCGGGGTCAGCCGCTCGGCGCCCCAGTCGGAGGTCTGCTGCTGCTTGGAGAGGTCGACGCCGAGCAGCTCCTGGCAGAGGTTCTTCAGGCCGTGCCGGTCGGTGTAGGTGCGGCAGAGCTTGGAGGCGATCTTGGTGCACCAGACCGGGCGGGCCAGGGTCCCGAGCCGGTTCGCGAGCACGGCGATGTCGAAGCGGCCGAAATGGAACAGCTTCAGCCGGTCCGGATCCGCGAGCAGGCGGGCGATGTTGGGCGCGGCCT
Source organism: Paracoccaceae bacterium (assembly GCA_035268645.1). Lineage (GTDB taxonomy): Bacteria > Pseudomonadota > Alphaproteobacteria > Rhodobacterales > Rhodobacteraceae > Albimonas. The sequence continues at coordinate 9,744 of DATFKM010000530.1, forward strand.
CGGGCCCGACGGGCGCGTCGATCGGGATCCGCACCACATGGGCGTCGCCGTCGCCGGACGAGAGCTGCACGACGCAGAGCCGGTCGCGATGCAGGCCGAGGCCCATCGCCTCGGTGTCGATGGCGACGACGGGGCCGAGGTCGAGACCGTCGGGCAGGTCGCCTTCATGCGAATGGATGGTCATCGCGCCTCGCTCGCGTCTCGCGGGGCGAGACGCCGTGCCTCGCGCTCGCGGGGCGAGACGCCCGGCCTCGCGAAGGGGGAGGATGGTGCCCAGGAGAAGACTCGAACTTCCACGCCCTATTCGGGCACTAGGACCTGAACCTAGCGCGTCTACCAATTCCGCCACCTGGGCAGGTGTCGTGGCCGCGGGAGTTAGGACCCGCGGGCCGGCGTGTCAACTGGGGTCGCGCCGGGAATCCGGGCGTCCGCGGCGGGTCGGGCGGAAACGCCGCCTTGCCGCCGGTCGGCTTGGAGGATAGCAGGCCGGAGGGCGCGGCCGAGCGCGCCGGGACAACGTGGGAGAACCGGATGACCGCGACCGCGCCTCTCGTCACCATCGTCGGCGGCTCGGGCTTCGTAGGCCGCTACATCGCGCAGGCGATGGCGCGCCGGGGCTGGCGCGTGCGGGTCGCCGTGCGCCGCCCGAACGAGGCGCATTTCGTCCGGCCCTACGGCGATGTCGGGCAGGTCGAGCCGGTGCAGGCCAACATCCGCGACGAGGCGTCGCTGCGCCGCGCCGTGAAGGGCGCGACCGCGGTGGTCAACTGCGTCGGCGTGCTGGCCGAGAGCGGATCGCAGAGCTTCCGGGCGCTGCAGGCGGAAGGCGCCGCGCGCGCCGCCCGCGTCGCCGCGGACGAGGGGGTCGAGCGTTTCGTCCAGATCTCCGCCATCGGCGCCGATCCAGAGAGCCCCTCCGCCTACGGGCGCACCAAGGCCGAGGGCGAGGCGGCGGTGCGCGAGGCGTTTCCCGACGCGGTGATCCTGCGCCCCTCCGTCGTGTTCGGACCGGAGGACGAGTTCTTCAACCGTTTCGCCTCGATGAGCCGCTTCTCTCCGGCGCTGCCGCTGGTGGGGGCCGAGACGAAGTTCCAGCCGGTCTACGTCGTGGACGTGGCCCAGGCGGCGGCGATGGCCGCCGTGGGCGAGGCCCGGCCGGGCATCTACGAGCTCGGCGGTCCGCGCGTGGCGACGTTCCGCGAGCTGATGGAGCTGCTTCTGGAGGTGATCCGCCGGCGCCGGCTGATCCTCGCCCTGCCCGAGGGGATGGCGCGGGTCATGGCCAAGGGCTTCGGCCTGCTCGGCAAGGCGACCTTCGGCCTCGCCGGCGAGCCGCCGATAACCGAGGACCAGATCGAGCAGCTTCGGCGCGACAACGTCGTCTCGCCGGACGCCAAGGGCTTCGCGGAGCTCGGCATAGAGCCGACGGCGATGGAGGCGGTGCTCGACACCTATCTCTGGCCGTGGCGGCCCGGCGGCCAGTACGTGAAGATCGCCGAGCGCGCGAAGCGCATGCGCTCCTGATCAGGCGTAGAGCCAGATCAGAAGGGCGCTCCCGAGGACCAGCCGGTAGATCACGAAGGGCGTGAGGCTCCAGGTTCGGAGCATGCGCATCATGACCGCGAGCGCGGCGAAGGCCGAGACGCAGGCGAGCCCCGCGGCGATGGCGGCGTCGGCGCCGAGCGCGGCGTCGCCCGTGTCGATCAGGTCCTTGGCGGTGACGGCGCCGGCGGCGAGGATCGTGGGGATCGACATCAGCATGGCGAGGCGCGCGGCGTCGACCCGGGCGTAGCCGAGGGCGCGGGCGGCGGTGATGGTGATGCCCGAGCGCGAGGCGCCCGGGATCAGCGCGAGCACCTGCGCGAGACCCATCAGCGCCGCGTCGCGGGTGGTCCAGCCCTCGGCCGCGCGATCCCGCGGCCCGAGCCGGTCGGCCAGCCAGAGGACCAGGCCGAAGATCAGCGTGGCCCAGGCGATCACCTCGACGTCCCGGAAGACGTCCATGCGCCCGGCGGCGGCGAGGGCGAGGCCGGCGAGGACCACGGGGACGGTGGAGAGGGCGAGCAGCAGCGCCAGCCGCGCCTCGGGCGTCGAGACGCGGCCGAGAAGGACGTGCACGCCGCCGAGGGCGGCGGCCCGCACCTCCGCCCGGAAGAAGGCGACGACGGCGACGAGCGTGCCGACATGCACGGCGACGTCGATGGCGAGGCCCTGATCGACCTCTCCGGTCAGCGCGGGAAACAGCGCGAGGTGGCCGGAGGAGGAGATCGGCAGGAACTCCGTCACGCCCTGGATGAGGGCGATCAGGACGAGGTTCATCAGGGGCATTGTCGGGCGGGCCTCGATGCGGCGGGACCCCGCGGGATTAGCCGAAGCGCCGGCGGCCGGCCAGCCCCACGCATATCGTAAACGAAGTTGACCTATTTTCCCGAAACCGGGCCGTGATGGGCCGAATGCCGAGGCGCGCGACGGCTCGCGAAAGCCAAATCAGTCAGTGTTGCTGTCTTTTAATCCCGGAGGCGTTGCGATAAGTGTGCGGCGACGGCGGGTGCGGGGGAATCTCGCGCCCGTCTTTTTCGACTTCGGGCGCTTCGGGCGCCGCGGGACATACGGTCGGGAGGCTCCGATGGCTCAGAAGATGCTCAAGTTCGTGGACGTGCCGATCGGGATGCCGGAGAAGCGCTCGGTCGACGATCGCCGCGACGATTTCGACGAGATATACCGGGAATACGCCGAGGAGAAGGCGGCGGAGCAGTCGGCGCGCTGCTCGCAGTGCGGCGTTCCCTACTGCCAGACGCACTGCCCGCTGCACAACAACATCCCCGACTGGCTCAAGCTGACGGCGGAGGGGCGGCTGGAGGAGGCCTACGAGGTCTCCCAGGAGACCAACACCTTCCCCGAGATCTGCGGCCGCATCTGTCCGCAGGACCGGCTCTGCGAGGGCAACTGCGTGATCGAGCAGGCCGGGCACGGCACGGTGACCATCGGCGCGGTGGAGAAGTACATCACCGACACCGCCTGGGAGAAGGGCTGGGTCAAGCCGATCCGTCCGGCGCGGGAGCTGAGCGGCTCGGTCGGCGTGATCGGGGCCGGACCCGGGGGCCTCGCGGCCGCGGACCGGCTGCGGCGCATGGGCTTCCAGGTGACGGTCTACGACCGCTACGACCGCTCGGGCGGGCTGATGACCTACGGGATTCCGGGCTTCAAGCTCGAGAAGGACGTGGTGATGAAGCGCAATCACCAGCTCGAGGACGGGGGCGTCGTCTTCAAGCTGAACTGCGAGATCGGCAAGGACGTGACCTTCGCCGAGCTTCAGGCGCGGCACGACGCCGTGCTGGTCGCCACCGGCGTCTACAAGTCCCGCGACATCCGCGCCCCCGGCGTCGGCATGACGGGGATCGTGCGGGCGATCGACTATCTCACCGCCTCCAGCCGCAAGTATTTCGGCGACGACGTGCCCGAGTTCGAATCGGGCGAGCTGAACGCCGAGGGCAAGCGGGTGGTCGTGATCGGCGGCGGCGACACGGCGATGGACTGCGTGCGGACCGCGGTGCGGCAGGGCGCGACCAGCGTGAAGTGCCTGTATCGGCGCGACCGTCAGAACATGCCGGGCTCCCAGCGCGAGGTCGCCAACGCCGAGGAGGAGGGGGTCGAGTTCGTCTGGCTCTCCGCTCCCAAGGGCTTCACGGGCGAGGACGCGGTGGAGGGTGTGCGCACGATCCGCATGCGCCTCGGCGCGCCGGACGTCACCGGGCGCCAGGCGCCGGAGGAGATCGAGGGCTCGGACTACACCGAGCCGGCGGATCTGGTGATCAAGGCGCTCGGCTTCGAGCCGGAGGAGATCGTGAAGCTCTGGGGCGTCGACGGGCTCGAGGTGACGCGCTGGGGCACGATCAAGGCGGATTTCCGCACGCACGAGACCTCCCTGCCCGGCGTCTACGCGGCGGGCGACATCGTGCGCGGCGCCTCGCTGGTGGTCTGGGCGATCCGCGACGGGCGCGAGGCGGCGGACGCGATCGCCGAGCGGCTGCTGGGCGCGGCCGCGGTGGCGGCCGAGTGATCCGGGGGCCGGAGCGGCGCGGAGAGGCCGGAGGGCGTCCCGCCCGCGTCGGCCTTGCGTCGGCCCCGCGTGCCGCGGGCGTCGGCCCCGTGTCGGACCGGGGTATGCCGCGCGTCGGTCCCGTGTCGGACCCGTGTGCCGCAAGTGTCGGACATTCGTATGCCCGTCGTGCAGCGAACGTGCCGACACCGTCGGGACCGGCGCGGGGCCGAAAGGACAGACGGCCTGACCTTTCCCGCCGCGACGCCGCGTCCCGGTGGCGGGACGATAGGCGGGATCGGTTTACGTTTCGTGCATGCGCCCGAGGGCGCCCCCGGAGAGACGCGCGATGACCGAGGCGATGGAGATGCCGACGCCGACCCTGCCCCGCACCGGCGCCTGCGCCTGCGGCGCGGTCCGCTGGAAGGCGCTGATCGCCGCGACGGCGGGCGCCTGCCATTGCGGCACGTGCCGGCGCTGGTCGGGCGGCGTGTTCCTGTCGGTCAACTCGGCGGCGCTGAGCTGGACGGCGGGCCACGACCGGATCGCGGTCTGGACGAGCAGCCCCTGGGCGGAGCGGGGGCACTGCCGGGACTGCGGCTCGGCCCTGTTCTACCGGGTGACGGCGGAAGGGCCGATGCGGGGCGAGACGCATCTGGCCGCCGGAACGCTGGACGACGCGGAGGGGCTGACGCTGGGCATCGAGGTCCATGCCGACGCACAGCCGGCCTATTACCGCTTCGCGCAGGAGACGACGCGGATGACGGAGGCCGAGGTGCTGACCTTCTTCGGGATCGAGCCGGACGCGACGCCGGCGGCGTGAGGGAACGGACGGCCGGGCCCTTCCCGGCCGAGGGATCGGCGGCGACGCCGCGAGGAACGCGCCCCCCGCCGTGCGGGTGCGGGCGAGACAAGGGAGACGAGCCATGACCGATTTCGACGGAGGCTGGGGCGCGCGCCACGAGGCCGAGCGCAAGGCGCTGGCCGAGACCGGGATGTTCCGCGAGGAGATGGAGCACGCCTCCTGCGGCGTGGGCCTCGTGGTGGCGGTGGACGGGCGGCCGCGGCGTCAGGTGGTGGAGCACGGCATCGACGCGCTGAAGGCGGTCTGGCACCGCGGCGCGGTGGACGCCGACGGCAAGACCGGCGACGGCGCCGGCATCCACGTCCAGATCCCGACGCCGTTCTTCGAGGAGCAGATCCGGCGCACCGGGCACGAGCCGGACGGCGAGCTGATCGCCGTGGGACAGGTGTTCCTGCCGCGGGCCGATTTCGGCGCGCAGGAGACCTGCCGGACCATCGTGGAGACCGAGGTCCTGCGGATGGGCCACTACATCTACGGCTGGCGGCACGTCCCGGTGGACATCTCGGTGCTCGGCGAGAAGGCCAACGCGACGCGCCCGGAGATCGAGCAGATCCTGATCGGCAACGCCCGCGGCGTGGACGAGGAGACGTTCGAGCGCGAGCTGTATGTGATCCGCCGCCGGGTCGAGAAGGCGGTCGCGCGCGCGCAGGTGCAGGGGTTCTACATCTGCTCGCTGTCGTGCCGCAGCGTGATCTACAAGGGGATGATGCTGGCCGAGCAGGTCGCCGAGTTCTATCCCGATCTCAAGGAC
>DATFKM010000531.1:0-2806 GCA_035268645.1 Paracoccaceae bacterium
TCGTCGCGGCCTCCGGCGGCAATCACGGCGCCGCGGTCGCCTTCGCCGCGCGCGCCCTCGGCCTGCCCGCGACCGTGTTCGTGCCGGAGATCGCCTCGCCCTCCAAGATCGCCCATATCCGCGCCGCGGGGGCGGAGATCGTCATCGGCGGCGCCCGCTACGCCGACGCGGCCGAGGCCGCCGCCCGCCACCGCGAGGCGACCGGCGCGCTCGACGTCCCCGCCTTCGACGGCTTTCTCACCGTCGCCGGGCAGGGCACCCTCGCCATGGAGTTCGAGGCGCAGGCGGCCCCCTTCGGCGGCCTCGACGCGGTGCTGGTGGCGGTCGGCGGCGGCGGCCTCATCGCCGGAACCCAAGGCTGGCTCTCCGGCGCCGCGAAGGTGGTCGGCGTCGAGACCGAGGGATGCGCGGCCCTCCACGCCGCCCTCGCCGCGGGCGCCCCGACCGACGTCGAGGTCTCCGGCCTCGCCGCCGACAGCCTCGGCGCCCGCCGCCTCGGCGCGCTCCCCTTCGCCATGATCGCCGGCAAGGTGGAGAGCGTCCTCGTCACCGACGACGACGTGCGCGAGGCCCAGCGCCGGCTCTGGCGCGAGCTGCGCGTCGCGGCCGAACCCGGTGGCGCCGCGGCCTTCGCCGCCCTCCTCTCCGGCGCCTGGACGCCCCCCGCCGGCGCTCGCGTCGGCGTGGTCCTCTGCGGCGCCAATCTCGACCCCGCCGACCTCTCGGACTGACCGGTCCGCAGGATCCCCGCCCCGCCGGCGTCCCCCTGCCCGGGGACGCCGCGAGCTTGCGCCGCGCCGCTGGCGCCCCTCTCCGGACGCTCGACGGGAAACCCCAAGAGCTTCTCCCCGGCAAACCCGACACCGCCCGCTCCGAGCGCAACGCCCGGAGTCGCGAAATGGGGCCGGGCGCAGGCTGGAGGGCGGGCCGGCGCCGCCGCAGGCGGCGCTCGGTGCGTCCGGAAGCCCGCCCGCTCAGCGCCCCCCGGATATGTCGACGGTCGACCCCACCACGTAGCTCGCCGCGTCCGAGAGCAGGAACACGATCACCTCCGCCGTCTCCTCCGCCGTCCCCGGCCGGCCGAGCGGCGTGGCGTTGCCCAGCCGCTCGACCCGCTCCGGCTGCCCGGTGTCGCCGTGGATGTCGGTGACGATGATCCCAGGCCGCACGCCGTTCACCCGCACCCCGCCGGGCGCAAGCTCCTGCCCCAGTCCCCAGGTCAGCGTGTCCATCGCCCCCTTCGTCGCCGCGTAGTCCGTCAGACCGTTCGCGCCGCCGAGCCGCGCCGCCGCCGAGGAGAGGTTGACGATCGCGCCCCCCTTGCCGCCGCGATCCGTCGGCATCCGCCGCGCCGCCTCCCGCGCCGCCAGCAGCGCGCCGGTCACGTTGAGGTCCACCAGCCGCTTCACGTCCTCCGCCGGCCGGTCGGCCAGCTTCGCCGCACGCCCGATCACCCCGGCGTTGTTGACGAAGCCGTCCACGGGCCCGAACGCCGCCTCCGCCGCATCCCAGAGCGCCCCGATCGCCCCCGGCTCGGCCATGTCCCCCTGCACCGCCGTCGCGCGGCCGCCCGCGGCCTGCACCGCCGCCACGGTCGCCTCCGCCGACGCCTTGTCCGAGCGGTAGTTGATCGTCACCGCCCAGCCCCGCGCGCCGCAGAGCCGCGCGACCGCCGCGCCGATGCCGCGCGAGCCGCCCGTGATCAGGATGTGTCTCGACATGCCGTCCTCCCTGGTCGCCGCGAGGGAGCCTCCGGCGTCGGCGGCCGGGAGGCAAGCCCCCGGCCGCGCCGCGTCACTCGAAGCGCGGCGGCTTCGGGAAGCCGCGCGGCGCCATCGCCCCCGCGCCCGCCCGCCTGCCGAGATAGGGCGCGAGCGCCTCGCCCGAGACGGTGCGCCGCCGCCCGCCGCCCTCGCTCCAGCGGATCCCCTCCTCCAGCACGATGGTGGCGGCGTCCGCCAGCCGCCCGCCGCTGGCGAAGGGGTCCTTGTACTTCTGCAGCCTGACGCCCTTGCCGCGCGCCATCTCCGGCAGCTCCTCCAGCGGGAACACCAGCAGCTTTCGGTTGGCGCCGACCACGGCGACGTGGTCGCCCTCCACCCTCCGGCAGACCGCGGCCTTCGCCGGCGGCTTCACGTTCAGCACCTGCTTGCCGGCGCGCGTCTGCGCCAGCATCTCGTCCTCCGGCGCCACGAAGCCGTCGCCGGCGTCCGAGGCCACCAGACGCTTCGCGCCCGGCTCGTGCGGGAACAGCGCCACGATCTCGTCGTCGTTGGCGAGATCCACCATCAGGCGCACCGGCTCGCCCATGCCGCGCCCGCCCGGCAGACGGTCCGCCGGCAGCGTGAACACCCGGCCCGAGGAGCTCAGCAGCAGCAGCTTCGAGGTGGTCTCGGCGTGGAACACGAAGCCGGGCCCGTCGCCGTCCTTCCACTTCAGCTCGGCGTCGAGCGGCTGGCGCCCCTTCAGCACCCGGATCCAGCCCATGCGCGAGCAGGCGATGGTGCAGGGCTCGCGCTCCACCATCGCGTCGAGCGGATCGACGTCGAGCGCCGGCGCCTCCGCGAAGGCGGTCCGGCGCGCGCCCCGGGGCCAGGGCTGATGATCCAGCTTCAGCGCGTTCAGATCCTGGAGCGAGACCAGCCCGCGCAGCGTCTTCGGAGGTCCGAACCGGTCCCGGATCTCCCGCATCTCGGCGGCGATGCGGTCCCACTGCGCGCCCTCGTCGGCGAGCAGCGCCTCGAGCCCGCCGCGCTCCTCGGCGAGCCGGTCGCGCTCGGCCCGGATCTCCAGCTCCTCGAGCCGG
>DATFKM010000532.1:0-2383 GCA_035268645.1 Paracoccaceae bacterium
CAGATACGCCTCGGGGCTCGCGGTGAAGCGCGGCTGCTCGGACATCCGGTCGAGATCGGAGGCGAGGCGGAAGGCGAGCGCGCGCACGAGGTCGTCCTGCAGGGCGAAGAGGTCGTCCGAGGACCGGTCGTAGCGCTCGGAGAACACGATGCGGCCGGAGAGGGCGTCCACCATCTCGGCGTCGACGCGCACCCGGTCGCCGGAGCGGCGGAGCGAGGCGCGCACGACGTGCCCGACGCCGAGGTCCTCGGCCACGCGGGCGGGGGCCGCGTCCTCGGCCGCGTATCGCTCGGTGGAGCTGCGGGCGATCACGAAGAGGCCGGGGATGCGGGCGAGGCCGCGGGTCAGATCCTCGGTCAGCGCCTCGCCGAAGACGCGGTCGCCCTCGCCCTCGGAGAGGACGCGGAAGGGGAGGACGGCGACGGAGGGCTCGTCCGGCAGCGGCAGGGCCATGGCGGCGACGGAGGCGGCCTCGACCCGCGGCGCCCAGGGCTCGAAGCGCCAGAGCGTCGCGGCGGCGACGGCGAGGAGCGCGAGGGCGCCGGCGGCGAGGAGGCCGCGGGGGCGGGCGCGCCGGGCCGGGGGCGCGGCGGGGGGCGCGGGCGGCACGCCGGCCTCGGCCGGGCCGTGCGAGACGGTGAAGGCGCGGACGGGCCGGGCGATGTTCTTCACCTCGATCTCGCCCATGTCGTCGATGCGGTAGGCGAGCTTGTCGCGCACCTGGTCGCGGGCGGAGCGCGAGATGCAGACGCCGCCGGGCTCGGCCAGCGCCTCGAGCCGCGCGGCGACGTTGACGCCGTCGCCGTGGATGTCGTCGCCCTCCACGATGACGTCGCCGAGATTGACGCCGATGCGGAGCACGAGGGGGTCGGCGACGCCCTCGGCGCGGCGGCGCATGGCGCGCTGGATCTCCACCGCGCAGTCGACGGCGTCGACGACGGAGGCGAACTCGGCCAGCAGCCCGTCGCCCATGGTCTTGAAGAGGCGTCCGCGATGGGCGGCGATGGCGGGGCGCACGACCTCCGCCAGCGCGGCGTTGAGGCGGGCGCGGGTGCCGGTCTCGTCCCGGCCCATGAGGCGCGAGTAGCCGACGACGTCGGCCGCGAGAATGGCGGCGAGGCGCCGTTCGACGCGGTCTCCGGTCATGTCACGCCCCCCGTTGCGGAGGCACGGTAGCGCAACGCTTCGGATCGGTCCACTCGCTCAGCGCCCCTCGACCGCGGCGAGGGGGCCCGGGCGGGGGCCGGCGTCCTCCTCGGCCTGATCCACGGCGCGGCGGGCGGCGGCGCCGACGGCGGCGGCCTCGTCGTCGGTCAGGTCGCGCTCGCGGCCCTTGAGGTCGGGGATGCGGACGGTCACTTCGCGATGGGCGAACTTGATGCCCTCGGCCTCGAAGAGCTCGCGGATGCGCTGGTAGACGAGCTTGCGGGTGGTCCACTGGTCGCCGGGCCGGGTCATGTACTTGACGCGGATGATCATGGCGCTGTCGTCCATCATGTAGACGCCCTGGCTCTTGAGCGGCTGCATGAACTTGGGGCCTTCGGTCGGGTGCCGGAGGAGTTCCTCGCCCAGCTTCTTGACCAGCTTGCGCACCTTCTCGACGTCGGTGTCGTAGGTGACGCGGAGCGGCAGCTTCATCATCACCCAGTCGCGGCTGAAGTTGGTCAGGTGCTGGATCTCCCCGAAGGGGATGGTGTGCAGCGCGCCGAGATGGTGGCGAAGCTGGAAGGAGCGGAGCGAGATCTTCTCCACCACGCCCTTCACCTGCCCGACGTCGATGTATTCGCCCTTCCGGAAGGCGTCGTCGAGCAGGAAGAACATGCCGGAGAGGATGTCGCGCACCAGGGTCTGCGCGCCGAAGCCGACGGCGAGGCCGACGACGCCGGCGCCGGCGAAGAGCGGCGCGACGTTGAGGCCGAACTCGACCGCCATCAGCAGGACGACGGAGACGCCGATGGTCACGAGGATGGCGCTGCGGAAGAGGGGCAGCAGCGTGGCGAGGCGCGAGGCGGCGGAGGCGCCGCCGCCCTCGTCGCCGGGCTCGGGCTCGGCCTCCGGCCCGCCCTCCTCGGCGATCTTGCGGTCGAGCCAGATGCGCGCGGCGTGGTAGGCCACGTAGCCGAGCAGGAGCGTGTCGAGCACGTCCTCGACCCGGCCGAGGGGCGCGTCCTCGGCGAAGGCGCCGGGGCCGGCCCAGATCCGGATCAGCGCGTAGCCGGCGACGCCGAGCGCGAGAAGGCTGACCACGCGGGCGGCGAGATCCTCGAAGCTGGTCATGCCGCGGCCCGGCGGCGCGAAGGCGGCGACGGCGCCGGGCGCCGGGGCCGAGGGCGGTGCGGGGACGCGACCGCCGCCCTCGTCGCCGTCGCCGTCGCCGTCGCCG
>DATFKM010000533.1:0-4051 GCA_035268645.1 Paracoccaceae bacterium
GTGATGTATCTGGGCAAGGTGGTGGAGATCGGCCCGACGGCCGAGGTGTTCGCCGACCCGCGCCACCCCTACACGCGCTCCCTGCTCGCCGCGATCCCGGTGATCGGCGGGCGCCGCGTGACCGAGACGTTCTGGCTGCAGGGCGAGCCGCCCGACCCCGGCGCGCTGCCCTCCGGCTGCCGGTTCCGCACCCGCTGCCCGATGGCGCGCGAGGCCTGCGCGGCCGAGAGCCCCCCCCTGATCGAACATGCGCCCGGCCACCACGACGCCTGCTTCTTCTCGGACGAACGGTGACCGGCGGCGTCGCCCGAAGGCGGCGCCGCCCCGTCGCCGGGCGGCGGTCACATGCCCGCGCGCTCCTTGCACCACCGCGCCACGTCCGCATGCGTGGCGAACCACACGTCGCCCGAGCCGGCGATGTGCTCCATCAGCTCCTCCAGCACCTGAATGCGGGAGCGATGGCCGATGAAATGCGGATGCATCGTCAGCAGGAACAGCCCGTTCTCCCGCTTCGCCCCCTCGAACTCGCGCCGGAACACCTCCAGGACGCCCGAGGGCGGGGTGTAGGGCCGCAGCCCCGTGAAGCGGTCCATCCCCCAGTAGGGCGCGTCGTCGCGGATCCACTCCACCGGCAGCTCGACGACGCCGGAGGGCTCGCCGTCCTCGAGGATCTCGTAGGGCTCGTCGTCGGCCATCAACGAGCTGTCGTAAAGCAGCCCCATCTCCCGCGTGATGGAGAGCGTGTGCTCCGAGAAATCCCAGGACGGCGTGCGGATGCCGACCGGCCGCACCCCGGTGATCTCCTCCAGCTTGTCGGCGGCGCGCATCTGCAGCTCGCGCTCGTCCGCCGGCGGCAGCGCGGAGTTGAGCTCGTGGATCCAGGAATGGATGCCGACCTCGTGGCCCTCCGCGACGACCCGGCGCTGCTCGTCCGGGTGCAGCATGGCGACGACGGCGGGCACGAAGAAGGTGGCGGGGGCGCCATGCGCCTCGAGGATCTTCAGGATCCGCGGCATCGCGGCGCGGGAGGCGTATTCCCCCTGGCTCAGCTTGCCCGGGCTGGACTGGCCCCAGCGCAGGGTCTGCGTCTCGTGGTCGGAGTCGAACGACAGGGCCACGGCGACCTTCGCGCCGCCCGGCCAGGCGTCGGGCTTCAAAGAGCGACCGGCGCGGATCTTGTCGACGATGCCGCGCCAACGCTCCTCGGGCCAGCGCCAGCTTTCGGGCTGCTCGGGGATCGGCTTGTTCATGGGGGCCTCCGTTCCGATGCGGGCGCGCATTGGGGAGGGCGCCCTTGACGGACGACGCTAGCATGCGGCCCGAAGCCGGCGGAAGCGACGGCATCGGCTTCGGCGCGCTGATCCTGCCGATGGCCGTGGTGATGGCCCCGCAGACCATGCTCGCCGCCGTCCAGCACGGGCTCGCCGTGCTCGGGCCGGAGATCACCCGCGCCGCCGGTCTGCCGCCCGAGGCCGTGGGCCTGATCGCCGGCCTCAGCGGCGCCGGCGCGGTGTGGTTCTTCGCCGCCTCGGCGGCGATCGTGGAGCCGCTCGGCTCCGGGCGCACGCTGACCGCGGCCTGCCTGCTCTCGGCCCTCGCGGCCCTCGTGATCACGACCGGCTGGGCGCCCCTGGTGCTGCTGGCGGCGCCCTTCGTCGGCTTCGCCTATGCCGCGACGGCGCCCGCCGGCTCTCAGATCCTGGTGGAGGCGACGCCGCGCCGGCTCTGGAGCAGCCTGTTCTCGATCCGAATGGCCGGGGTGCCAGCGGGCGGGGCCTTCGCCGGCGTCGTGGCCGCGGGCCTCGCCGCAGCGCTCTCCTGGCGGGTCGGCCTCGGGGCCATGGCGCTCGCGCCGCTCGCCTGCGCAGGGTTTCTGGCCCTGGCCGCGAAGCGCTGGCGCGGCCCGGCGCGCGGGCGGCTGCGCCTCGCCGCGATCGCCTCGCCGCGCAATCTCGCGACCCCTTTCGCGGTGCTGCGCCGTTCGCCCGCGCTTCGCCGGCTGACCTTCGCCAGTCTCGGCTTCGCCGCCGTGCAGGGCAGCGCCTTCACCTTCCTCACCACATACCTGACAGACGGCGTGGGCCTGACTCTCGCCCTCGCCGGCGCGCTCTTCGCCACGATGCAGGGCGCGAGCTTCGTCGGCCGCATCGGCATGGGTCTGCTCGCCGACCGGCTCGGCGGCCCGCGCCGAGTCCTGATCGGCCTCGGCGCCGCCTCGGCCCTGGGCTCCGTGCTCCTGACCCAGGCTTCGGCCGAACTGCCGGTCTGGGCGCTGTTCGCGGGCGCGGCCGCGACCGGCGCGTCCGTCGCGACATGGAACGGGCTCTTCCTCGCGCAGATCGCCTCAAGCGTGCCCGCAGACGATGTCGGCGCCGCGACATCCGCCTCCACCTTCTTCACGTTCCTCGGCTACATGGCGACGCCGATCTGCTTTGCCGGCCTCTCGCTGATGATCGGCTACGAGGCGAGCTATCTCGTCGCAGGCCTTTGCGTGATCGGCGCAACGTTGACGCTCGCGACCGGCGGCCGGGAGACGTGACGCGCGGGGCCGCAGGCCGGCTTTCCGCCATGCCGTCGAGGTCGAGGACTCGTTCGGGTCCGCTCGCCGACGACGGCGACGAGCGCGCGGGCGGCCCATGAGGTTCGAGGCGAGGCGGTCGTAGGGCGTGGCGATGCGTCGCCGGGTCTCGAGCCTGCCGAACATGCGCTCGATCGCGTTTCGCCTTCGGCATGTCGTCCGGTCGAGAGGACAGGGCCTGTCGTGCGACGCGTTCGACGGGATGACGGCCTCGATGCCGCCGATCACGCGCCGATCGTCTCCGCGCGGCTCGCCGGGCCGCCCCTTCGGCAGACGCCGCCCGAGCCGCCGTCCGACGACCGATGGAGACCGCTCTACGGCGCCATGCCCGCCTTCATACGACAGTGCCTCGGCGAGCGGTGCGGGAGCCGAGGCCGCGCCTGCCGACGGTGGCGGCGGGTGAGCCGTCGCCGGTCTTCGGCGGAGGTTCGGGTTGCGGGACCTCGAAGCGAACCGGAGACGGCCGCCGACGTGGCCGACGCTCGCGCGGACCTCTTCGTCCTCAGGGGCCGCCGGCCCGTGCCCGCTCCGACGCCGGGCCGGAGTTCGTCGCGGAGAAGGCGGGGCCGGATCGCCGCCGTCGGCGACCGGACCGCTTCCGTCGAGCCGGGCTCGCCCCGGGAAGACGGTCATGTCGAGAGCCTCGACGCCCGCCTCCGCGACGCGTCGCCGAACCGGGACGCCCTCTTCCCGCTGCGCGAGGCCGGGATCGTCGTCGAAAGACGGCGGGCGCATCACGACACCGTCCGGCCCCGCCGCGCCCTCGGCTGCCGGCCGTCCGTCCCCGGAGGCCGTCGTCCCGGTCCGCCGCGGACCCGTCACGCACCGACGATCACGTCGGACCACCCGATCGGCCAGTCCAAACGGGACCTTTCAAGGCCGGGACGGCGCCGGTAGCCTCCCCCTCGGCGCCGCAGCGGGCGGCGAGGGGAGCGGAGACCGACCCGATGAAGACCATCACCGCCGTGATCCGCGTCAAGGCGGGCGCCGAGGCCGCCATGCGCGACGCCCTTCTGAAGGTCGCCGAGAACGTCCGCGCGAGCGAGCCCGACACCGTCGGCTTCTTCATCTCGGTGGACGAGGCGGACCCCTGCGTCTTCACCACCTACGAGCGCTTCCGCGATTCCGCCGCGCGGGATCTGCACAACGGCTCGGCCACCGTCGCGGCCTTCTTCGAGAGCGCGGGGTCGCTGATCGAGGGGGACGTCGTGCTCGTCACCTCGGAGGAGATCTGGGCGAAGTGAGCGACCGCCGCGGCGCCTCCGGCTTGGAATTCGGCGGCCGACCGGCCGTCATGGCGGGCCCGGGGCCGGCCGGCCCGCGCCGGGGGCGCCGCGGCGGCGCTCAGCCGACAAGCGCGAGCGCGAACGCCGCGGGCAGGGCGGCGAGGGCGAGGCCGAGCGCCGCCGCGAGGGCGGCCCGCCGCGCGCCGAGACCGGCGCGCAGGCCAGCCGCCGCCAGCGTCATCGGAAG
>DATFKM010000534.1:0-4983 GCA_035268645.1 Paracoccaceae bacterium
ACGCGCGGCCGGTTCACATCCTGCGAGTTCATCGCCAAAGCATGGACATCAAGGCCTGACGGTTTCAGGCTCGCCCCGATCCATCCAGTGACGCGACTGAACACCGCCGAATTCGAGCATTCATGGTTTCGTGCCGCCGACGGATGTGCGGCGCGTGCCGACCTTCCTTCCATCCTTTCCCGGCCGCGACTTTTCCCGTCGTCCACGCTAGGCTCGCGTCGCAGATCAGGAGGTGGTGCTTGGCGGACGTCCTCGAGAACCCGTTCCGCGGCCGCGGATTGCCCGGCTCCGCGCCGCCGCCGGCGGCCGATCCGTCGCCGGTCGCCGCCCTGCTGGCGCTGTGCCCGGCCCATGCACGCACCCCGTTGGTCGATCTAGTGGGTCTCGCCGAGCGGGCCGGCGTCGCGCGGGTCCGCCTCAAGGACGAACGTGGGCGGATGGGCCTCGGCAGTTTCAAGGCGCTCGGTGCGGCCTACGCCATCGCGCGGGAGGCCGCGGAGGCCGGCGGACCCTGGGAGTCCGCCTTGGACGGGCGCACCTTCGTCACGGCGAGCGCGGGCAATCACGGTCTTTCGGTCGCCGCCGGGGCACGGCTCTTCGGCGCGAGAGCGCAGGTCTTCCTTTCCGAGACGGTGCCCGAGGGTTTCGCCGCCAGACTCAGGTCCAAGGGCGCCGAGGTGATCCGAGCGGGCACGACCTACGGGGAGAGCATGGCGGCGGCCGAGACACTTGCGGCCGAGACGGGGCGGACCCTTCTCTCGGACAGCTCGTGGCGAGGCTACACGGCGTTGCCGTGGCGCGTGATGGAGGGGTACCTCCAGCTCGCGGCCGAGGCGGCGGAAGAGATCGACGCAGCGCCCACCCACATCCTGCTTCAGGCCGGCGTCGGGGGCCTCGCCGCGGCCGTGGCGGCCCATGCGCGGGCTGTGTGGGGAGACGCGCCGACGATCGTCGTGGTGGAGCCCGCCGCGGCGCCCGCGCTGATGGAGAGCATCCGCGCCGGGCGGCTCGTCACGGCGGACGGCCCGGTCTCGGCGATGGGGCGGCTCGACTGCAAGACGCCCTCCATGATCGCGCTGGCGAGCCTCGCGCGCAACGCCGACCTCTTCGTGACGATCAGCGAGGACGAGGCGGAGGCCGGCGTCGCCGTGCTGGCGAAAGCCGACCTGGCCACGACGCCCTCGGGCGCGGCGGGGATCGCCGCCCTGCTCGCCGGCGTGCCGGGGATCGGGTCCGAGGCGCGGGTGCTCGCGATCCTGAGCGAGGGGCCGGAGGATGGCTGAGCGTTCGGCGGTGTTTCCCGCCGCGGAATACCGCCGGCGCGTCGCGGCCTTGCAGCACGGCATGGCGGAGACGGGGCTCGACGCGCTGCTGCTGACGACGCCGCCCGACGTGTTCTATGTCACCGGCTTCCTGACCCGCTTCTGGGAGAGCCCGACGCGTCCGTGGTTCGTCATCGTGCCCGCGGCTGGCGCGCCCGTCGCCGTGATTCCGGCCATCGGGGCGGAGCTCATGGCCCGCACCTGGGTGGAGGACGTCCGCACCTGGGACGCGCCCGATCCGCGGGACGACGGCGTGACCCTGCTGGCGGAAGCCTTGGCCGCGGCCGCGCCGGAGAGCGGCCGCATCGGGCTGCCGGCCGGGCCGGAGACGCATCTCCGGATGCCGCTCTCCGATCACGCGCGGCTCGCGGAGCGCCTCGCCCCACGCGCCTTCGTCGACGCGACCGAAGTGGTGCGCCGCGTGCGCGAGGTGAAGTCCGAGGCCGAGATC
Organism: Paracoccaceae bacterium; assembly: GCA_035268645.1. GTDB lineage: Bacteria > Pseudomonadota > Alphaproteobacteria > Rhodobacterales > Rhodobacteraceae > Albimonas. Next base: position 1,774 of record DATFKM010000534.1, read on the forward strand.
GACAGGATCCGCGCCGCCTGCCGCGCCGCGGACGCCGCTTTCGCCCGCGTGCCGGAGATCGCGGGCGCAGGGCGCACGCTGGCGCAGGTCTTTCGCGGCTTTCAGATCGCGCTGCTCGAGGGGGGAGCCGACTGGGTCTCCTACGTCGCGGGCGGGGCCGGTCCGGGAGGCTACGGCGACGTCATCTCACCGGCCGACGACCAGCCGCTCCAGCCGGGAGACGTGCTGATGCTCGACACGGGGGCGGTCCGGGACGGCCACTTCTGCGACTTCGACCGCAACTTCGCCATCGGCCGGCCGGGCGACGCCGCCCGCCGCACGCACGCCGCGCTGCACGCGGCGACGGACGCCGCGCTCCATGCGCTCCGGCCGGGAATGCGCGCTTGCGACGTCCACCGCCTGCTGGCGGATGATCTGCGCGCCCGCGGTGTCGTGCCCGGCGCCGGACGGCTGGGCCATGGGCTGGGGCTGAGCCTGACCGAGTGGCCTTCGTTCACCCCGAAGGACGGCACGCTCCTGCGCGAGGGGATGGTGCTGACGCTGGAACCGGCGGCGGAGGTCGCTCCGGGGCGCATCCTGGTGCACGAGGAGAATTTCGTGCTCCGCGCCGAGGGGGCGGAACTCCTGTCCGCCCGCGCGCCGGCCGAACTTCCGGTGATCGGCGCATGAGCCGGCTGCCCTATGAGGTGGGCGGCCCGATCGGCACGCATGGCACGCTGGGGCTGATCGTGCTGCAGGTGGACGAGACGGTGGAGCAGGACTTCCGCCGGCTCTTCCCGCCCGAGGTCGCGCTCCACGTGAGCCGCATCCCTTCCGGCGCGGACCTGAATCCGGACACCATCGCCGAGATGGAACACGCGCTGCCGAAGGCCGCGGGCCTTCTGCCGCCCGCCGCGGAGTTCGGCGCGCTGGGTTACGCCTGCACCTCGGGCGCCACGCTGATCGGGGCGGCGCGGGTGCAGGCCCTCGTGAAGAGCGCCACGGGATCCGGAGCGGTCACCGACCCGCTGACCGCCGCCATCGCGGCGCTCCGCGCGCTCGGCTCCCGTTCGGTCGCCATCGTCTCGCCCTACATCGAGACCGTTGCGCAGCCGATTCGCGGCGCCTTCGAGGCGGCGGGCTTGGCGGTGCCCGCCGCGCTCTCCTTCGGCGAGGAGGTCGAGGCCCGCGTCGCCCGGATCGACGCCGCCTCGGTCCGCGCTGCGGCGCGCATGGCGGCGGAGTCCGGCGCCGAGGCGATCTTTCTCTCCTGCACCAACCTCCGCACGCTCGACGTCATCGACGAGCTGGAGGGCGAGTTGGACCGCCCCGTGTTGAGCAGCAACCTGGTGCTGGCCTGGCACATGGCGCGGCTCGGTGACGCGCCGCTGTCGCAGGATGCGCCGGGCCTTCTGTCGCGCCGGGGGGCCTGACGATCGCCGGACCGCGCCAAGGCCATCGCCGTGACACGAGGCTCTCCGGTGAGCGAAGGCTTCGTCCGCATCGCCGACGGGGAAGACGGAGGTGGCTCGGGTGTTCGAGCCAGGCGACGAAGTCGTCGACAAGGACGGCACGTCGTCGCCGAACGCGTCGTGCTCTGCGCGGAGCGGGTTCCACTGCGTGGGTCGTTCCGGGTGCAGGCCTCGGCGCGCATCGGAGGCCGCGCCGACACGCCGGGCGGCGATTCCGCCTTAGCCTCCTTCGCATGGCGGCAGAAGGATACGCCATCACACACCGGGACCAAACATCTGGCGACATGGCTCGAACGGTCTCGGTGCGCGTTCGGTTGCTGGGCCACGAGAGCGTCCTCCGTCCTCCGTCTTGACGTCTCCGGGGCTTCGCCCGCAATGCCTCCGCTTCGACGTCGACGACGCTCCCGTCGGGCTCGGTCCCGCCGTTTCCAGGCGTCGAACCGAAAGCGTTCGGCCTGGCGCGGCGTCATCGGCCCTCGCGCCGCGCCGCCGCGATAAGGAACTCACGGTTGCCGTCGCCGCCCGTGATCGGGCTCTCCGCTTCGCCGATCACGCGCCAACCGGCGGTCTCCAGGAAGCCGCGGATGCGGTTTCGCACGGCGGCGTGGACCGCGGGATCGCGCACGAGGCCGCCGCGCCCGACTGCGGCGCGGCCGGCCTCGAACTGCGGCTTGATCAGCGCCACGAGGGTCGCGTCCGGCCGCGCCAGCGCAAGCGCCGGAGGCGACGCCTTCTCGAGTCCGATGAACGAGAGGTCGGCGGTGATCCAGTCCGGCGCCGGCACGTCGCCGGGCGCGAGGTCCCGCGCGTTCACGCCCTCCATGAGCGTCACCCGCGGATCGGCGGCGAGGCCCGGGTCGAGCTGCCCGCGCCCGACGTCGAGGGCCGTGACATGCGCCGCGCCGCGGGCCAGCAGCACCTCCGTGAAGCCGCCGGTGGAGGCGCCGAGATCCAGCGCCTCGCCCGCCGGCGAAAGGCCGAAGGCGTCGAGCGCGTGCAGCAGCTTCAGCGCCGCGCGGGACACCCAGGGGCAGGGATCCTCCGTCACCGCTATGCGCGCCCCGGGCGACGGGCGGGCGGCCGGGCGCCGCTCCACCGCGTCGTCCACCGCGACGGCGCCCGCCGCGATCAACGCCTGCGCGCGGGCGCGGCTGGGGGCGAGGCCGAGGCTCACGAGGGCCTGGTCGAGGCGTGGGCGGCTCATGCCGGGCCCCTTAGCGTCGCCGGGGCGCGGAGGCGAGGGGCGCGGACCTCGAGGCGGCCGCAGCGACGGTCTCGATGCGAAACCATCGGAGATCGGGGCGACTCGGGTGAGACTGGTCCGACAGCTCGACGACACCGGAGCCGCCGCCATGCCCCGCCTTCTCGTCTGCGCCCTGCTCGCGGTCGCGCTTGCGGCGCCCGTCGCCGCGCCCGCCGCGCCGATCGTGGTCGAGTGGCGCGACGACTTCCGATGGGAAGCGCGGTTCGAGTGGACGGGGCCGGGCGTCGTCGACGTATTCGAGACGCCGGTGACGACGGAGGACCGGCCCGGAGAGCCCGTGTTCTTCCCGACCCTGCAGGCGCCGCCGAGCGATCCGCTCGTCGGCGCCGGCGATTCCCTCGTCGTCGCCGCCCCGCCCGGCAGCGTGTTCAGGACGGTGGGCCTGTCGGCTCTCACGCCCGACGCGCCGTCGGACGTCACGCTGCTCGTCGACGGCGCCGCCTTGCCGTGGGACGTCCGATGGTGCGTGGAGGACTACGAGTACCGATTCTCCTA
>DATFKM010000535.1:0-6581 GCA_035268645.1 Paracoccaceae bacterium
ACGGCGTGGGAATGGGTGTGGTCGACGCCGCGCCACGCGATGGCGCGCTCGCCTCCCGCGCGGGCGTAGAGGGCCGCCGTGCCGAGCGCGGTGCCGGTGACGATCCCGCGCGAGAAGGCGCCGCGCTCCAGATGCGGCAGCATGGCGTCGATCACGAGGCCGGCATGGTAGCCGAGGTCGCGATGGTCCGAGAGCGCGGCGAGGACCGCGGCGGCGGCCTTGCCGATGCCGACCTGCACGGTGTCGCCCGGATGGATGCGGTCGGCGATGCGCACGGCGATGCCGGCGAGGTCGGCGGGGATCTCGCCCGTCTCGAAGAGGGGGAGCGGCGTCACCGCCTCGACCGCCGCCTCGAAGCGGTCGAGCGGGATGCGCGGCGCGCCGGGGGGCGCGGGCAGGCTCGGGTCGATCTCCGCGAAGAGGCGGGCGCCGGAGGCGAGGAGCGCCGGCAGGAAGTCGCAGGCGAGGCCGGGCGTGACCTCGCCCCCCTCGGGCGCCGAGACGCGGAGCACGGCGCCGGCGAGGCCCGCCGGCCCGGCGAGCCAGCGGTGGATGTCGGAGTAGTGCAGCGGCAGGTGGCGCACGCGGCCGGCGGCGAAGCCCTCGCGCAGCTCCGGCGTCACGAAGAACGCGTCGGCGGCGGCGTCGGGGACGCCGGCCGTGGGGTCGAACCGGTTGACGCCGGGCAGCCAGACGCCGGTGAAGACGAGGCCGCGGGCGGGCTCCGGATCGGCGGCGAGGGCGGCGATCGCGTCCGAGGGCTCCCCCGCCGCGCCGGCCAGATACACCCGGTCGCCCGGCGCGAAACGCGACCAGATCTCGGCCCAGCCGGTGGCGATGGTCATCGGATCGGCTCCCCCCTGTCACGCGTCGTTGCTCCGGCCGATGGCGATGCTAGGATATGTCCGGACAAATTCCACGGCTTTTCGTAAGCGGAGCGAAAGATCATGTCGCCGTCCCGGCCGCCCGCCGCAAGTCCCGACCGCGCCGACGCCCCGGCGGAGAGCCTGACGCGCGCCCTCGCGCGGCTGCTGGCGCGCCCCGTCGGGGCGGAGGACCGCGCGCGCGCGGCGCGGCACGTGCTGGACTGGGCGGGCTGCGCCGTGGCCGGGGCGGCGACGGCGCAGGGGCGCGGGTTGGCGGGGTTCCTGCCGGCCTACGGCGCCGGGCCCTGCGCGGTGGTCGGGCGCGGTCGCACCGGCCCGCCGGCGGGGGCGGCGTTCCTCAACGGCGGGCTCGGCAACGTGCTGGAGATGGACGACATCCACCGCACCTCGATCCTGCATCCGGGCCCGGTGGTGATTCCCGCGGCTCTGGCGGCGGCCGAATCGCAGGGCGCTTCGGCCGAAGCGTTCCTCGACGCGGTGGTGCGGGGCTACGAGGCGACGATCCGCATCGGGGAATCGGTCGGCCCCGGTCACTACGCGCAGTGGCACAACACCGCGACCTGCGGGCCGTTCGGCGCCGCGGTCGCGGCCTGCGGGCTGATGGGCGGGGGCGAGGACGCGACGGTCTGGGCGCTCGGCAACGCCGGGACGCAGGCGGCCGGGCCGTGGCGGATGCGCCACGAGCGGGCGCCCTCCAAGCAGCTTCACACCGCGCGGGCGGCGGAGGCGGGCCTCGCCGCCGGCTGGCTGGCGGCGGAGGGTTTCGCGGGGCCCGAGTTCATCCTGGAGGGCGCGCAGGGCTTCTACGCCGGCATGGCGCCCGATCCGGTCCCGGAGGCGGTGACGGCGGGGCCGGGGGACCGCTGGCGGATCTGGGAGGTGAGCTTCAAGCCCTGGCCCGCCTGCCGCCACGCGCACCCGACCCTCGACGCCGCGCTGGCGCTGCGGGCGCGGGGCGTGCGGGCGGCCGACGTCGCCGCCTTCCGGGTCGAGACCTATGCCGACGCCGTGCGTTTCTGCGACCGGCCGGCGCCGGAGACGGAGCTGGAGGCGAAGTTCTCGCTGCAGCACGCCGTCGCGGTGGCGCTGAGCGAGGGCGCGCCCGAGCTCGCGCATTTCACCCCGGAGGCGGCGGCGCGGGCGGATCTCGCCGCGCTCCGCGCCAAGGGGCAGGTCGCGGCGGCCGAGCCCTACGCCGCCGCCTATCCGCGCCGCTACGGCGCCGCGGTGACGGTGCGGCTGGCCGACGGCGCCGAGCTGACCGAGGCGGCGCCCGACGCGCTCGGCGATCCCGACAACCCCCTGGACGAGGCGCGGCTGATCGCCAAGGCCGAGGCGCTCTGCGAGGCCGGCGGCTTCGCCCCGGCGCAGGCCGCGCGGCTGGTGGAGACCGCCCTCGCCCTCGCCGATCCCGGCGCCGACGCGCCGGCGGCCTTCGCGGCCGCGCTCTCCGACCCTCCGAAGGAGCCCCGATGACCGGTCCGACCTATTTCGACGCCGCCGATCCCGGCCGCATCCGCGCCGAGTATCCGACCGACGACTTCCTCGGCGTCTATGGCGGCATGAGCCGGGACGAGCTGCGCGCCCGTCAGGAGAGGCGCTTCCTCTCCTGCGTCGAGTTCGCCTGGAAGGTGCCGTTCTACCGCCGCCTCTGGGGCGCGGCGGGGGTGGAGCCGGGGGACGTGCGCGGCCTCGAGGACCTTCCGAAGCTGCCGACCTACGACAAGTCGGACCTGATGGCCTCGGTCGAGGCGCATCCGCCGATCGGGGACTTCCACGGCCTCGACGCCTATGACGAGGGGGCGGCGCCGCCGCTGATCCTGCAGACGACCTCGGGCACCACCGGCAAGCCGCAGCCGCTGATCTACGGACCGAAGGGGCGGGAGGTGCAGAACGCGCTGCTCGCCCGGCTCTATCTGCTGCAGGGGATGACGCGCGGCGACACGGTGCACTCCGTCTACGGCTTCGGCATGGTCAACGGCGGGCATTACGTGCGCGAGACGATCCTGCACTGGGTCGGCGCGCGGCTGCTGACCGCGGGCACGGGGGCGGAGACCCGCTCCGCCCAGCAGGTGCGGCTGATGAAGGATTTCGGCGCGACCGTGCTGGTCGGCTTCGGGGACTACCTCAAGAAGCTCGCCGAGGTGGCGCGCGAGGCGGGGCTGGAGCCCGGGCGCGACATCCCGATCCGCATGATCGCCGGGCACATGGGCGCGGAATCCGCGGAGAGCATGAGCGCCGCCTGGGGCGGGGCGGAGGTGTTCGACTGGTACGGCGTCGGCGACACCGGCGCGATCGCCGGGCAGGGGCCGGACCGCGACGGCATGCACGTGCTGGAGGACGCGCAGTTCCTGGAGCTCCTGGACGTCGACGGCGGCGGCGCGGTGGCGGACGGGGACCTCGGGGACATGGTGGTGACCTGCCTCTACAAGGACGACGTGTTCCCGATCATCCGCTTCAACACGCACGACGTGACGCGCATCCTGCCGGGCGAGAACCCGCTCGGCCTGCCGTTCCGGCGCATGTCGGGCTTCGAGGGGCGCTCGGACAACATGGTCAAGCTGCGCGGCATCAACGTCTATCCGCAGGGCATCGGCGCCCTGCTGAGCGCGCAGTTCGAGGCGCTGAACGGCGAATACGTCTGCCGGGTCGAGCGCGCCGGCGAGCGCGAGGAGATGACCGTGACGGTGGAGGCCAAGGGCCCGGCCGACCGCGAGGCGATGGAGGCGGCGCTGCGCACGCGCCTCGGCGTCGGCATCGCGGTGGAGGTCGTCGGGCCCGGCGAGACGGCGGCGCTGACCCAGATCGAGAGCCGCCAGAAGCCGATCCGCCTGATCGACGCGCGCAGATGAGCGCCGCGGCGGATCGGGTCGCCGCGGCGACGGCGGCCGCGCGGGCCGACCGGCTCGGCGCCGTCTGGGACGTGGCGGAGGACGCGGCGCCGGGCGAGGGGCCGCTGGCGGGCCTGACGCTGGGCGTGAAGGCCAATCTCGCCGTCGCGGGCCTGCCCTGGACGGCGGGGATCGAGGGCTGGCGCGGCCGGATCGCGGAGGCCGACGCCGGCGCGGTGGCGCGGCTGCGCGCCGGCGGCGCCGCCGTCGTCGCGACGCTGGCGATGGAGGAGGGGGCGCTGGGCGCCGTCACCGACAACCCCGGCTTCGGGCGCTGCCTCAACCCGCTGGGCGAGGGTCTGACCCCCGGCGGCTCCTCCGGCGGCTCCGGCGCGGCGGTGGCGGCGGGGATCGTGGATCTCGCGCTCGGCACCGACACGATGGGCTCGGTGCGCATCCCGGCGGCCTATTGCGGCGTCGCCGGGCTGCTGCCGACGGCGGGCCTGGTCGGGCGCGGCGGCCTCGCGACGCTCTCGCCGACGCTGGACCGGATCGGGCCGCTGGCGCGCGATCCCGCGCTGCTCTGGCCCGCGATCCGGGCGATGGCGGGGGTGGACCCGGAGGATCCCGACGCCGTGCCTCCGCCGAAGGGCTGGGCGGCGCGGCCCGGCCGCGGCCTTCGGGGCCTCAGGGTCGGCGTGCCCCGGCAGATCGCCGCGGTGGAGACGGAGGCCGCGGTCCGCGCCGGGCTGGAACGCACGGTCGCCGCGCTGCGCGACGCGGGGGCGGAGGTGCGCGAGGTGGACCTCGCCGGCTGGGATCCGGGTCGCGCCCGGCGCGGGGGTCTGCTCTGGACCGAGGCGGAGGGCGCCGTCGCGCTGGCGGCGCTCCGCGCGACGCCCGGCGCGCTGTCCGAAGGCTTCGCGGCGATGCTGGACTACGGCGCCCGCGCACCCGCCGCGAAGCTGACGGAGGCCGCCGCGCGCATCCGGGCCGCCGGGGCCGCGGCGCTTCGGGGCCTGCGCGAGGCGGACGTGCTGCTGCTGGCGACCGCGCCGCAGCGCGCCTTCCGCTTCGGCGCGGCGATCCCCGCGAACCAGGCCGATCTGACGGCGCTCGCCAACTTCGCGGGTCTGCCGGCCCTCGCGCTCCCGGTGGCGCTGCCGGAGGAGGCGCTTCCGGCCTCCGTCCAGCTCGTCGGCCCGGCCTGGTCCGAGGCGCGCCTGACCGAATGGGCCGAGGCGCTCGCCCCCCGTCTTTCCTGACGCCTGCCGCAGGGCGCCCTTCGGGCCGCGGAACGCGGCCCGGCCGGCCGAAGGGGGGTCGATCCCCCCGAGGCCGGCGCCCCGGCGGAGATCGTGCGGCGCGATGGGGGACGTCGCGCCGATCGGGCGTCACCCGGTCTCCGCCCCCGCGCGGGAGGGCGCGGCCCGCCGGCGCCAGCCCGCATAGACGAGACCCGCGGCGAGGACGCCCGGCAGCGCCTTGAACACGTCGTCGTTCCACGGCGAGAGGTGCCAGAGGGAGACGGTGATCAGCGCCGCGGCGATCATGCCGAGCGCCGCGCCCGTCGAGAGCGGGAGGTCGTAGACGCGTATGAGGAGCAGCGGCCCGAAGCTGGCCCCGAGCGCCGACCACGCGATGAGGACGAGGCCGAACACCCCTTCTGGCGCGAGCAGCGCGATGGCGAGGGCCATCGCCGCGAGCGCCAGGGTGGAGAGCTTCGAGGCGAGGTAGGAGTCCTTCCAGCGCGGCTGGATCTCCTGCGTCACGGCGCCGGAGCAGACGATGACCTGCGAGTCGGCGGTGGAGATGGTCGCCGCGAAGAGGCCGGCGAGGGCGATGCCGACGAGGACGTCGGGCAGCAGCCGCTCGGCGATCAGGGGGAGGGCGAGCTCGGTCGGCGAGGTCATCCCCTCGGCCACCGCGAGGGAGGCGATGTCCGGGATGATGGCGCGGCTGTAGAGGCCGACGCCGATGGAGCAGAGGAAGAAGGGCACGTACCAGGCGAAGTAGTAGAGCCGCGCCGTGCGGACCGCGCTCACCGATTCGATGGCGATCATGCGCGCCATCAGGTGCGGCTGGCCGGTCATGGTGAAGCCGCCGAAATAGTAGCCGAGGACGAAGCCGAGCAGCGTCAGCTCCGTCGCGTGGGGCGTCCAGCTCGCCAGCTGGGGATCCTGGGCGCGGAGCGCCTCCATCAGCGCGGTCCAGCCGCCGACCTCGAGGTTCCCGGCGACGAGGATCAGGATCATCGCGCCGATCATGGCGAAGGACTGGGCGGCGTCGGTCCAGATGTCGGCGCGCACGCCGCCGGCGTAGGAGTAGAGCACGACGATCCCCGCCGCGATCAGCGAGCCGACGTACATGTCCCAGCCGAAGAGCGCCGTCAGCGCGGTGCTGCCGGCCTTGAGCTGGCCGGCGGCGTAGACGCCGAGGAACAGGAATGTGACCGCGCCGCAGGCGACGACCACGGGCCGGTGCACCTTGCCGTCCCAGGTCCCGATCAGCGAGGAGAGGGTGTTGGCCTTCACCGCCTCCGAGCGGCGCCGGACGCGCGGGTTGACGAAGATCCAGCCGGTGAGGTCGCCGAGGATCCAGGCCGCCATCAGCCAGAACGCCTCGACCCCGAACTGGTAGGTGAAGCCGATCATGCCGATGAACATGAAGCCGCTGTTGTTGGTCGCGACGGTGGAGAGCGCGGCGAGCCACGGCTTCACCTGCCGGCTGGCGACCAGGTAGTCCTCCGGCGTCTCGCGCTTTCGCACCCAGGCCATCGCGCCGCTCATGGTGATGAGGGCCAGGGTGATGACGAACGTCCAGATCGTGAGGCTCATGGTTCGACGCTTCCTCGCTGCAAGGG
>DATFKM010000536.1:0-8802 GCA_035268645.1 Paracoccaceae bacterium
GAAGCCCTGCCATTCGGCGGGGTCGATCCCCCCGGCCCGCAGCACCTTCGGATGCACCATGCCGGAGCCGAGGATCTCCAGCCAGTCGTCCCCCTCGCCGAGGATCAGCCGCCCCTCGCGCCAGGAACAGCGGATGTCGACCTCCGCGGAGGGCTCGGTGAACGGGAAGTGGCTGGCGCGGAAGCGCAGCTCCACCCCCTCGACCTCGAAGAACGCCTTGCAGAACTCCTGCAGCACCCATTTCAGGTTCGCCATCGAGAGCCCGCGATCCACCGCCAGCCCCTCGACCTGGTGGAACATCGGCGTGTGGGTCTGGTCGTAGTCGGAGCGATACACCCGCCCCGGCGCGATCACGCGCAAGGGCGCGCCTCGCTCCCGCATCGCCCGGATCTGCACCGGGCTGGTATGGGTGCGGAGGACGTGCGGCGGGCGGTCGTCCCCTTCGCCCCGCGCCATGTAGAAGGTGTCCATCTCCGCCCGCGCCGGATGGTGCGAGGGGATGTTGAGCGCGTCGAAGTTCAGCGCGTCGGTCTCGATCTCCGGCCCCTCGGCGACGGCGAAGCCCATGTCGGCGAAGACGGCCGCGACCTCCTCCATCACCTGCGCCACCGGATGCAGGCTTCCGCGCGGCCGCGGCCTCGAGGGCAGGGTGACGTCCAGCCACTCCGCCTCGAGCCGCCCGGCCAGCGCCGCGTCGCCCAGCGCCGCCCGGCGCGCCGCGACGGCGGCGTTCAGCTCGTCCTTCAGCGCGTTCAGCGCCGGCCCCGCCGCCTGACGCTCCTCGGGCGTCATCCGCCCGAGCTCGCGCATCTTCAGCGACACCTCGCCCTTCTTGCCGAGCGCGGCGACCCGCGCCGCCTCCAGCGCCGCCTCGTCCTCCGCCTCGGCGATGCGCGACAGCCAGCGCGCGCGCAGCTCGTCCAACCCCTCGACCGGCCCGTCCATCGGCTCCTCCTTGGCTCCCGCGCCGGATACCACGCGCGGCGGGGATCGCAAGCCTCAGGCCCCGGCCCGCGCGCTCTCGATCCGCTCGCGCAGCCGCCCCTGCGCCGCCGCGTCCAGCGGGAAGCCCCACATGATCGCCACCGCGATCAGCTTCAGCACGACCGGCGCGCCGGCGTAGAGCAGCGCCAGCACCCAGAGCGCCCGCTCGGAGTTCGGCGCCGCGGTCTCCCCGGCGTCCAGCGCGCCGACGCCGACGCCCGCGCCGCCCGCCGCCTCGAACCCCGCCGTGGCGAGCAGCATCAGCGCGACGCCCCCCGCCGCCGCCTGCGCGGCCTTGGTCGCCACCGACCAGACCGCGAAATAGACGCCGGTGCGCTGCTCGCCCGACTGCGCGGTGTCCTCGTCCACCACGTCCGCCTGCATCGCCGGCGGCAGGCTCAGATCCGCGCCCAGCGCCAGCCCCGACAGCGCCGAGATCACCGCGAAGGGCACGACGTCCCCCTCGCCCAGCGTCAGCGCCCACAGGAACACCGCGCAGGCGTAGAGCATCACCAGCGACCAGACCCGGTGCTTGGGCATGTGCTTGGCCGCCCAGGACCAGAGCGGCGCGCCGAGGATCGCGGCGCCGAAATACAGCACCAGCAGCGGCCCCGCCCAATCCGGCGCGCCGAGCCGGAACTCCACGAAGAACAGGAACAGCGAGGCCGGCAGCGCGTTCGCCGCGCCGTTCACGAACCAGGCCAGCAGCAGCCGCAGGAACGCCTTGTTGGAGGCCGCGAGCGCCAGGCCCTCGCGCCAGGCCACCTTGCGCACCGAAAGATCGTCGGGCTCCGGCGTCACCGCGACCGCCGCGCCGAAGCCGAGCGGCACCGCCACCAGCAGCGCGTAGAACACCAGCGCGAGGCCGAGCCCCGCGTCGCCGCCCCCCGCCGCGTAGAGGAGCGCCGCGCCGAGCATCCCGACCAGCCCGGCCCCCTCGCGCCACGCCGTCACGCGCGCCCGCTCGGCGTAGTCGCCGCTCAGCTCCGCGCCCCAGGCGAGATACGGCGTCAGCGCCATGGTCCAGACCAGCGTCATCAGCGCCAGCCAGATCCCGGCGTAGACCGCCGTGGCGTCCTCGGGCGGGCGGAACAGCATCCACGCGCTGAACAGGATCAGCGGCCCCGACAGCGCCAGCCAAGGCTTGCGCCGCCCCCAGCGCGTGCGCACCCGGTCGCTCAGCATCCCCATCAGCGGGTCCGTGGCGGCGTCGAGCAGCCGCGCCGCCAGCATGAAGGCGCCCAGCAGCGCCAGATCCGCGCCCAGCCCCGCGTAGTAGGGCACGAGGTAGACGTAGACGGGGAAATACAGCGCCCCGAGGGGCGCCATCGGCGCGGCATAGGCCGCGAGGGTCAGGGCGGTCGGCCGCGTCATGCGCCGGACATGGCGCCGCCCGGCCCGCCGTCAACGGCAGCCGGTCGGCCTCAGCGCCGCCGAGGCGGCGTCGACCCGCGTGCGCCCTCGCCCGTCGCCGCCGTCGGCGCGGCCCAATGCAGATGCAGCGCCTCGGCCGCCGCGGAGACGACCACCCCCGCCGCCAGCGTCCACGGCATGATCGGAGAGCCCGCCCACGCCGCGACGAGGTCCAGCGAGCGTTGCAGCGCGAAGAACAGCAGCTCCGTCGCGTCGCGGAAGCGCATCACCGAGACCGCCCTCGCCGCGGCGTGCAGTCCGCCCAGCAGGCAGAACAGCCCCGCTCCCGCCGCGCCGGCGGTGACGCCCCGGAACAGCGCCCAAGGCCAGCCGCGCCCGAAGCTCAGTCCGATCAGCCGCCAGCCGACGTAGAGCCCGCTCAGCGCCGCGCCGGACTGCAGCTCGGAACCCGCGAGCGCCGGCCCCTCCGCCGCTGGCGGGTGCAGCGAGGCGAGCCCGGCGGCCGCCGCCGCGCCCATCGCCGCCGCCGCCAGCCGGGCGCCGCCGTAGCGTTCCCTCGCGGGCGCCTTCGGCGCCGTTCCCTGAACCTTCATCCCGTCCTCCTCCCGCACGCGGGGGCCGCGCCGAAGACCGGCCCCGAGGGACGTCTACGCGGGGCCGCCGGACGTCGCGGCCCCATGAGGGACTCGCGGCCGAATCCCGACCGCAGGATGAAGCATAGCTTAATTTACGTAGCGGGAGTCGCCCCGTTCACGCCCGGCGCAGCGTGACCTGCGTGACGTCCGTGGTCCGCGCCAGGAAGCAGGCCGCGCAACTGGCGAGGTAGAAGTTCCACATCCGCCGGAAGCGGTCGTCGAAACCCATCGGCGCGATCTCGTCCCAGGCCCCCTCGAAGCGCCCGCGCCAGCGGCGCAGCGTCTCGGAATAGCTCTGCCCGAACTCGATCGAGCCGACCTCCGCCAGCCCCGCCCGCGCCGTCGCCGCCTGCAGCGCCGAGGGGGAGGGCAGCATGCCGCCGGGGAAGATGTACTTCTGGATGAAGTCCACGCCCTTGCGGTAGCCGTCGAACAGCCGGTCGGCGACCGTGATGATCTGCAGGCAGGCCCGGGCCTCGTCCTCCAGCCGCTCGCGCAGCGCCCCGAAATAGACCGGCCAATAGGCCTGGCCCACCGCCTCGAACATCTCGATGGAGGCGACGCCGTCGTAGCGCCCGCGCTCGTCGCGGTAGTCGCGGATCACCACCTCGGCGCGCTCGGCGAGCCCGGCCTCGAAGATCCGCCGGCGCGCGTATTCGGCCTGCGCCTCGGAGATGGTCAGCGCCGTCACCCGAAGGCCCCGCTCCTTCGCGGCGTATTCCGCGAAGCCGCCCCAGCCGCAGCCGATCTCCAGCACCCGCCCGCCCTCGGGCGCGGCGATGGCGTCGCAGATGGCGGCGTACTTGTTGCGCTGGCCGGTCTCCAGATTCTCCTGCGTGCCGCGGAAGAGGGCCGAGGAATAGGTCATGGTCTCGTCGAGCCAGCAGGAATAGAATCGATTGCCGAGATCGTAATGCGCGGCGATGTTGCGCCGGGCGCCCTTCTTCGTGTTGCGGTTCATCCAGTGTCGCAGGCGCTCCACCACCCGCGCCAGCGCCGCGCCCGAGAATTCGCGCGCCATGTTCTCGTTGTTCATCAGCGCCACGTCGAGCACCGCCTGCAGGTCCGGCGTGTCCCACTCGGCGTCCATGTAGCTTTCGGCGAAGCCCAGTTCGCCGTCGCGGATCAGCCGCGCGAAGATCTCCGGATCGCGCACCTCGACGCGCGCCGCCGGACCGGGGCGAGAGCCCTCGGCGCGGAACTCCCGCCCGTCGGGCAGCACGAAGCTGAACGAGCCCGTCTCGATCCGCTTGACGGTGTCGAACACCGCGCCGAACCAGCGCGGCAGGTCCGCCTCGCCCTTCGTCGTCGTCCTGGCCTGCGCGCCCTCGAGCATCCGCCGCCTCCCCGAAACCCTCGCCGCGGCGGAGGTTAGACCGCCCCCGACGAATTCGCCAACCCGCCTGTGCCCCGATCCGGGCCCGAAATCGCGCCGCTGACGCCGTGCGCGTCCGAAAACGCGCCATCCGAACCCGGATACCGCCGGAACGGCGCCCGTTTCAGCGCCAGCCGCAGCGCCTCCCAGTGGATCCCCGCGATCACCTTGAAGCTCATCAGCGGCTGGCTCGCCAGCAGCCCGGCCAGCGTCCGGTCGCTCAGCGCCTTGCGCTCGCCGCTCTGCGTCGCGATCAGCAGATCGCCCTCCGCGTCGCCCTGCTTGATGCGGATCGCCAGCCGCTCGCCCGGCGGCGCCACGTCGAAGCGGTAGGTCTGGTCCATCCCGATGAAGGGCGAGACGAACATCGCCTTGCCCTGCCGGTGGCGCCGCATCCCCTCGCCCGAGGCGTCGACCACATAGGCGATCTGGTCGCCGAAGGTGTTCTTCACCTCGTAGACGAGGCTCTCCAGCCGCCCCGCCGCGTCCTCGCAGAAATAGACGCTGAGCGGGTTGAACACGAAGCCCAGCATCCGCGGCATCGCCAGCAGCCGCACCCGCGCGGGCGCCGGCCGCCCCGCCTCGCTGAGCCGCGCCTCGACCCAAGGTCTCAGCGGCGATCCGTCCCGCGGCCCGTGGTCCTTGTCCCAATGCGCGAACACGCCCCGCCGGTTGACCGAGAACAGCCGCAGGCCCGCCGCCGTCTCCGCCAGCCGGTCCACGTCCAGCAGGAAGGTGGCCATGCGGTAGCGGAAGCGATGCGCCCGCGGCCTGAGCCGCATGTGCATCACGTGCCCCGCATAGACCGCATCCATCGCCGTCACTCCGCCGCCGCCGTCGCCGTCAGCCCGTCCGCCGCGTCCACGTCCCGCGCCCAGGCCGGCCGCGCGCCCAGCGCCGCCGCGACGCGCAGGCCCGAGCGCAGCCCGTCCTCGTGGAACCCGTAACCCAGCCACGCCCCGGCATGCCAGATCCCGCCGCGCCCCTGGATGCCGTCGGTCATCCCCTGCGCCTCGAAGCTCCGCCCCGAATACAAGGGATGGCCGTAATCGTACTCGCCGTGAACCAGCGCCGGGTCGATCGCCTGCGTCGGGTTCAGCGAGACGAACAGCGGCACGTCCTCCGGCAGTCCCTGCAGCCGGTTCATCCAGTAGCTCACCTGCGCCGGGCGCCCCATGTCGGCCGAGGCGCCCTCGCTCAGGAAGTTCCAGCTCGACCACACCTTGCGCCGCCGCGGCATCAGGCTCGCGTCGGAATGCAGCACCGCGCGGTTGCGCGAATAGGGGAACGCCGCCAGCAGCGCCCGCTCCGCCTCGTCCGCGTCCTCCATCAGCCCCAGCGAGGTCGGCGCATGCGTCGCCAGCACCACCTGGTCGAACACCCCGTCCGAGCCGTCGTCGAAGCGCACCTCGACCATCCCGCCGACGCGCCGCACCGCCTCCGCCCCGACGCCGAGGCGCGCCCGCGGCCCCAGCGCCTGCACGACCTTGCGCACGTATTCGCGCGAGCCGCCCGTCACCGTCCGCCACCTCTGCGCCGGGTCCAGCCCCGTCATCAGGTCGTGGTTCTCGAAGAACGCCACGAAGTTCTCCGCCGGGAACTCCAGCATCGAGCGGGTGGAGGTCGACCAGATCGCGCCCCCCATCGGCAGCACGAAGCGGTCGCGGAACGCCGTCGAATAGCCCCGCGCGCCCAGCCAGTCGCCGAGGCTCATGCCCGTCAGCCCGCCGTCCGAAAGCTCCGCCCGCGCGGTGCGGTTGAACTTCAGGATCTCCAGCAGCATCCGCACGTGCCGCGGGTTCAGCGCGTTGCGCCGCTGCGCGAACAGCCGATCCAGATCGTCGCAGGCGTATTCGTAGCGCCCGCCCATGAGCGAGAACCCGAAGCTCATGTCCGACCAGTGGCTCTCGACGCCGAGATGCTCGAACAGCCCCGTCAGGTTCGGATAGTTCCGCCGGTTGAACACGATGAACCCGGTGTCCACCGCCACCGTCCGCTCCCCGAACGCCACCTCCACCGTGTTGGCGTGGCCGCCGAAGCGCGGCTCCCGCTCGAACAGATGCACCTCATGCCGCTCGGACAGCGCCAGCGCCGCGCCCAGTCCCGAGACACCGGCGCCGATGACCGCGATCTTCACCTGTCGTCGCTCCTCGTTCCCGCCCCCGCTGTCGGGGGTCGTTCGTGTCTGTCGGAAGATCCCCTCAGGCGGACGCGCCGTCCTTCCGGGACTTGAGATCGGAATAGGCCTCGAGCGCGCGCTCCCGCCCCCGCTTGAGATCCACCATCGGCGCCGGATACGGATCCGACGGCGTCATCCCCCAGGATCGCGGGATCGCCTCGAAGAAGGCGAGCGCGTCGGCCCCCGGATCGTCGTTCAGCTCCGCCACCCAGCGCGCGCGGTAGCGTCCCTCGGGGTCGAACTTCTTCCCCTGCGTCTCGGGGTTGAAGATCCGGAAGAACGGCGAGGCGTCGGGTCCGGAGCCCGCCGCCCACTGCCATCCCATCGAATTCGACGCCGGATCCCAGTCCACCAGCGTCTCCCGGAACCACGCCTCGCCGACGCGCCAGTGCGTCATCAGATGTTTCGTGAGGTAGGAGGCGGTGAGCATCCGCATCCGGTTGTGCATCGTGCCCGTGACGTAAAGCTCGCGCATGGCCGCGTCCACCACCGGCTGGCCGGTGCGACCCCGGCGCCAGCGCTCGGCGTCGGCGTTGTCGCCGCGCCAGGGGAAGGCGTCCCATTCGGACCGCCAGTTCTCGGTCTCGATCTCCGGCGTGTGATGGAGCAGGTGATACGCGAACTCGCGCCAGACGATCTCCTGCAGGAACCCCGTCACGGCGTCTCCCTTCGGGCCCGAGCGCATCGGCGCCGCCGCCGCCCAGATCTGCCGGGGAGAGATCTCGCCCACCGCCAGATGGTCCGACAGCCCCGAGGTCGCGTCGAGGTCCAGCCGGTCCCGCGCCTCCGGATAGCGCCGGACGTCCTCCGCCAGGAACGCCTCCAGACGCTCGCGCGCGGCGTCCTCGCCGGCCTCGACGTATCGCGCCACGACGGGCCCGCCGCGGTCCATGTCCGCGCCCAGCGCCAGATCACCGCGCGTCAGGCTCGCCGGCCAGGCTTCCGGCAGTCTCAGCGAGGGCGCCTCGACCGGGCCCGGCGGCTCGCGCCCCTCCACCGCCCGCCAATAGGGCGTGTAGACCTTGTAGAACCCGCCCGAGCCGGTCTCGACCGTCCAGGGCTCGAACAGCAGGCTGCCGTTGAAGCTCCGCGCCTCGATCCCGTCCGCCTTCAGCGCCGCCTTGACCCGCGCGTCGCGCTCGCGCGACGCGCCGTCGTAGAGGCGCGACCAGACCACGCCGCGCGCCCCGGTCTCCGCGATCAGCAGGCGCAGCGTCTCCAGCGCCTCGCCCCGGCGCAGGATCAGGCGCGCGTGATGGCGATGCAGCCCCGCCTCCAGCCGCTCCAGCGCCCGGCCGAGGCGCCAGCGATGCGCCGCGCCCAGCGCCTCGGTCTCGGGATCGAGGACGAAGACCGGGATCACCGGCCCCTCGGACGCCGCCGCCGCCAGCGCCGGATGATCGGCGAGGCGCAGGTCGCGGCGGAACCAGACGATCGTCGGCGCGTTGTCGGGCGGAACTGTCATCGCGACTTCTACGGGTCTCCGTCGGCTGCGGTTCACGTGTCCGGCCACTGGCGCGCGTCATGCGCCCAATGCAACATCGCCCGCGCGCCCGGTTCGTCCACGCGCCCCACCGTCGCGCCCCCCGTCACCTCAGCCCGCATCGGAGATCCGCCATGCCAAGCCCCGAGGAGCGCCTCGCCGATCTCGGCCTGACCCTGCCGGCCCCGGTCCGCGTCCCGCCCGATCTCCATCTGCCCTTCACCTTCGTCAACGTCCGCGGCCGCCGGGTCCTGATCTCCGGCCACCCGGCCCACGACGCGAAGGGGAACATCGCCGGCCCCTACGGCAAGCTGGGCGAGGCGCTGACCACCGAGGAGGGTTACGCCGCCGCCGGCGAGATCGCCCTCTCCGTCCTCGCCGACCTCAAGGCCGAGATCGGCGAGCTCTCCCGCGTCGCCGGCTGGACCCGCGTGTTCGGAATGGTCAACTCCGCCCCCGGCTTCACCGATCAGCACCGCGTGGTGAACGGCTTCAGCGACATGATCCTCGAGGCCTTCGGCGCCGACATCGGCCGTCACGCCCGCTCCGCCATCGGCGTCGCCGGCCTGCCGATGGACTTCGCGATGGAGATCGAGGGCGAACTCGAACTGACCGAGAGCTGACGGCGGCGCCTTCACCCGTCCTCAACCGGGACCTGCGAGCCTGCCGGGTGCGGACCGCCTCCGCCCCGCCCGCCCGGCTCCGCCGCCGCCCGAACCCCCGTCGGCGCCATGTCGGCGCGAAAGCCCGACGCGGTCGGCGCCGAAGCCCG
>DATFKM010000537.1:0-13781 GCA_035268645.1 Paracoccaceae bacterium
CCCAGATCCACATCCAGTTGAGGTTCTTGGGGGTCGGAATCGTCAGCGTGGAATGGATGATCGAGCCGATCGGCAGCCGGCTCTCCACCCACTTGGCGAAGCCGGACTTGGGCTCGTACGGTTCGTGAGGAATGCCGCTCATGTCGCGCTCCTTCAGCCGAGCTGGATGACGCCGTCCTCGACGAAGGACGCCGTGGGCACGGGAAGATTCGTGGGGGCCGGACCCCGCCGGATGCGGCCGGCCTTGTCGTAGTGGGACCCGTGGCAGGGGCAGAACCAGCCGCCGAAGTCGCCCGCCTCGCCGAGCGGCACGCAGCCGAGATGCGTGCACACCCCGATCTGCACCAGCCATTCCTGACCCTCGCCGAGGGTGCGGTTGTCGTCCGTCGCCGGCGCCTCGCCGTCGATGTTGGCGTTCCGCGCGATCGGATCCGGCAGCGCGCTCAGATCCACGTCGCTCGCCTCGGCGATCTCCGCCTCCGTGCGCTTGCGGATGAACACCGGCTTGCCGCGCCACTTCACGGTCATCTGCGTGCCGGGGTCCATCTGGCTCACGTCGACCTGGACGGTCGCCAGCGCCAGCACGTCGGCGCTCGGGTTCATCTGGTTGACGATCGGCCAGATCGCCGCGCCGAGACCGACCGCCCCCGCAGCCGCGGTGGCGACGTAGAGGAAGTCCCGGCGGGTCGGTTCGTCGTCCGAGTCTGCGTGGGCCACGTTGATTCCCTTTCGCCGATGTCTCTCCGCGCACCGGGGTCGTCTCCGGGATCGCGGCTTCTGCCCGTGACGGGCGCTCGCGCCCGGTTCCGTGTTATCGTGCGTCATTTAGCGGGCGGGCGCCGCACGGTCCAGAGCTTCGACGAGCGCGTTCCGTCGCAGTGCGGCCGCGGCGCGCGGGCCCCTTGCCGCCTCGGAGCCGACATGCTCAGGTCGCCTTAACGTCTCCGGTGGCAGGACCCGCGTCATGGACAAGATCCTCTACGAGGCCGACGGCCGCGTCGCCCGCATCACCCTCAACCGCCCCGAAGTGATGAACGCCATCGACGACGAGGTCCCCGCCCTGCTGGAGGCCGCCGTCCAGCGCGCAAACGACGACGCCGACATCCGCGTCATCGTCCTCTCCGGGGCCGGCCGCGCCTTCTGCGCCGGCTACGACCTCGCCTACTACGCCGAGGCGAACCCCGGCGAGGTCACGCAGGAGATGCCCTGGGACCCGATCCGCGACTACGCCTTCATGTGGCGCAACACCCAGCGCTTCATGAGCCTCTGGCGCTCGCTCAAGCCGGTGATCTGCAAGGTCCACGGCTTCGCGGTCGCCGGCGGGTCGGACATCGCGCTCTGCTGCGACCTCGTCGTGATGGGGGAGACGGCGGAGATCGGCTACATGCCGGCCCGCGTCTGGGGCTGCCCGACCACCGCGATGTGGGTCTACCGCCTCGGGGCGGAGAAGGCCAAGCGCATGCTCCTCACCGGCGACCGCATCGACGGGCGGGAGGCGGAGCGCCTCGGCCTCGTCCTCAAGGCGGTCCCCGAGGAGGCGCTGGATTCGGAGGTGGAGCGCCTCGCCCACCGCATGGCGACCGTCCCCTCCAACCAGCTCGCCATGCAGAAGATGATGATCAACCAGGCGATCGAGGCGATGGGCCTGAACGAGACCCAGCGCCTCGCGACGCTCTTCGACGGCATCACCCGCCACTCGCCCGAAGGGCTCGCCTTCAAGGCGCGGGCCGAGGCGATGGGCTGGAAGCAGGCCGTGCGCGAGCGCGACGAAGGGACATGGGACTGGAGCGAGGACCGCCCGACCAATGGCTGAGGCCGCCGCAGCCCCCCGCGCCGACACGCGCGTCGGCGTCGGCATCGCCTGGATGGTGGCGACCACGCTGCTCTTCGTCTGCATGACGGGCATCATCCGCCACGTCGGCGCCGACGTCCCGGCGGTCGAGGCGGCCTTCATCCGCTACGCCGCCGGCGTCGCGCTGATGGCCCCGCTGATGCTGCGCATGCTGAAGCGTCCGCCGTCGCGCGGCGCCATGAGGCTCCACGTCTCGCGCGGCCTGATCCACGGCCTCGGCGTCATCCTCTGGTTCTACGCGATGGCCCACATCCCCATCGCGGAGGTCACCGCCCTCGGCTACGTCGCGCCGATCTTCGTCACCATCGGCGCCGCCATGTTCCTGGGAGAGCGGCTGCAACTGCGCCGCATCGGCGCGGTCGCCGCCGGCATCCTCGGCGCGCTCGTCATCCTCCGGCCGGGCTTTCAGGAGATCTCGCTCGGCCAGCTCGCCCAGCTCGCCGCGGCGCCCTGCTTCGCCGCCTCGTTCCTGATGGCCAAGGGCCTGACGCGGGAGGAGGACCCGGCCGTCATCGTCGGCCTGCTCTCGGTCTTCGTGACGCTGGTTCTGGCCCCGGCGGCGATCCTGCACTGGTCCGACCCGACCTGGGAGGAGGTCGGCTGGCTCTGCCTCGCGGCGGTCTTCGCCACGGGGGGTCACCTGACCATGACCAAGGCGTTCCAGTGCGCGCCGATCACCGTGACCCAGCCGGTGCAGTTCCTGCAGCTGGTCTGGGCCGCCATCCTCGGCATCGTCGCCTTCGGCGAGCCGCTGGACCCCTACGTGATCCTCGGCGGCGGCATCGTCGTCTCGGCGGCCACCTACATCGCGCACCGCGAGCGGGCGGCCTCGCGCCGCGCGCTGACGCCCCCCGCCCCCGCCCTCAAGGGCTGAGCCCGGCCCGGGCGCGGAGGCGGGCGTCCGCGCGCGATGCGGGCGCCGCCGTTCCCCGCTTCGCTTCGCCTCGACCGCCGGAGACCGGAACGCGGTCCAGCCGGCGGCGTTGCTCCGGCGGACGTCGTTCCCGGCGTCATCGCGGCGCCCCGCCCGCGGCGGCCGAACGCCCGGACGGCGCGCGCGCCGACCGAAGGAGGCTCAGCATGAAGACCGCGATCCGCACCGTCCCGCTCCGTCTGGCGACGGTCTCCGCCGCCGCCCTCATGGCGGCCTCGCCCGCCCTCGCCCAGCAGGCCGACGGGGCCGCCTGGGTCGAGATCACGAACTGGCGCGCCGCGGCCGCGACGGACGGCTGGAGCGCCGACCGCGCGCTCGACACCGACGTGATCGGCTCCGGCGGCGAGGTCGTCGGCGAGCTCGAGGACATCATCGTCGGGCCGGACGGCCGCATCGAGTCGGTGATCGTCGAGGGCGGCGGCTTCGCCGACATCGGCGACGTCCACGCCGCCGTGCCCTGGAGCGAGGTGAGCATGGTGGACCCCGAGCGCGTCGAGGTCGCCGTCGCGGAAGAGGATCTCGACGAGGCCGAGCGCTACGAGAACATGGACGACATGCCTCCGAAGCCGATGAACTTCCGCGTGCGCGAGTTGATGGGCGACTTCGTGACCGCGAACGGCGTCGGCTACGGCGCGGTCGACGACGTCCTCTTCGACCCGGAAGGCGAGATCGTCGCCGTCGTCGTCTATCCCAGCGCCGCCTACCGCCGCCGGCCGGTGGCGGTGCCCTACAACGCGACGGCCTACGACCCCTACGGCCCCTACTTCGCCGTGCCCTACACCTCGGTGCAGCTGGACGAGCTGCCGCCCTACGAGCCCGAGGACGAGGAGGGGTGAGCCCGCGCGCCGCGGGCTCCCGCCGGGGCCGCGGCGCGACGAGATCCGAGGGCCGCGGGACGGTCGCGCCGTCCCGTCCCGCGGCTCGCATCGGCGCGAGGCGCGTGCGACCGGCCCCGACCGCCGATCCGGCGCGGAGGGGGCGGCGACGCGCCGATCCGCGTTGACGAAATCTCGACGATTCGCCGGCACGCTCCCGCCCTCCGCCCGCTCGCGGCGGAGGCGAGGCCGGCGTCCGACGGTGTCGGCACGAAAGGCGCATGCGGTCGGCACGAAGAAACGACCTTGGTCCGACCGAAGGCCGACGCGCGGCGCATGAAAGGCCGACCGATGTCAGACGAAAGGCCGACGAAAGGCCGACACTTGCTGCACGGATGCCGCGCCCGGTGCGCACGGATGCGGCGCCGATCCGCGCCTATTCCGCCGCCGCCTCATGCCCGAGGAACCCGCCCGACTGCCGCGCCCAGAGATCCGCGTAGAGCCCGCCTTCGGCCAGCAGCGCCGAATGCGTCCCCTGCTCCGCGATCCGCCCCCGATCCATCACCACGATCCGGTCCATCCGCGCGATCGTCGACAGCCGATGCGCGATGGCGACCACCGTGCGCCGCTCCATCAGCGCGCTCAGCGCGTCCTGCACCACCGCCTCGGTCTCGGAATCGAGGGCCGAGGTCGCCTCGTCCAGCATCAGGATCGGCGCGTCCTTCAGGATCGCGCGCGCGATGGCGATGCGCTGGCGCTGGCCGCCCGACAGCTTCACGCCCCGCTCGCCCAGATGCGCGTCATACCCGGCGCGCCCCGCGTAGTCCCTGAGGTCCTGAATGAAATCATGCGCCGCCGCCTGCCGCGCCGCCGCCTCCACCGCCTCGCGGGACGAATCGGGCCGCCCGTAGCGGATGTTGTCGAGGGCGGAGCGGTTGAACATCGCGGTGTCCTGCGTCACCAGCGCGATCCGCCGCCTCAGCCCCTCCTGCGTCAGATCCCGAACGTCGACCCCGTCGAGCCGGACCCTCCCCCGTTCGGGATCGTGCAGCCTCAGCGCCAGCTTCATCACGGTGGACTTGCCCGCGCCGGAACGGCCCACCAGCGCCACCTTCTCCCCCGGCGCCACCTCGAGCGACAGGTCGTGAAGGCCGCCCGCGGTCCTCCGGTCCTCGTCGCCCCGGCCGTAGAGAAACGTCACCGCCTCGAAGCTCAGCCGCCCCGGCCCCGGCTCGGGCGCCCTGGCCTCCGGCGAATCCGGCAGGCCGTGCGGCTTCGCGAGCGTCCGGATGCCGTCCTCCACCACGCCGACATTGGCGAACATCCCCATCGCCGTGAAGCTGATCCAGCCGCTCATCTGCCCGATGCGGATCGCCAGAAGCCCCGCCAGCGCCACCGACCCCGGGCTTCCCGCGCCCGCGATCCAGAGGTTGAGCGCCCAGCCCACCAGGGCCAGCGGCAGCACCCCGGCCAGCACCGCGATCACCGCGCGGTAGAGCCAGACCACCCGTCCGAAGGCGATCTTCGCCGCTCTCAGCCGCTCCAGCGCCGCGCGCGCGTTCGCCTCCTCCCGGCCGGCATGGGCGAAGAGCTTCACCGTCTCCATGTGCCCCAGCGTATCGACCAGCTGGCCCGAGAGCGCCGCCTGCGCCTCCGCCCGGATCCGCGCCAGCCGCCGCAGACGGGGCAGCATCCAGCCGATCCAGCCCAGATACGCGGTCAGCCAACCCGTGAGGACCAGCCCCAGCTCCACGTCCGCGGCCCCGAGCGCCACGACCGAGGCCGCCAGCGTCGCCAGCGCGAAGGCCACCGCCTGCACCAGGTCGCCCAGAAGCTCCGTCGCCGCCGTCGCCGTCTGCGTGTGCTTCTGCGCGATGCGCCCGGCATAGTCGTTCTCGAAGAACCCCATGCTCTGGCCGAGCGTGTGGCGATGCAGCCGGAACACCGTCAGCTGATACATTCCAGGCTGCAGCGAGAGGCTCATCAGCCCCGAGCTCAGCATCATGAACACCGGTCGCGCCAGCAGCACGAAGAGGGCCGCGGCCGCCAGCGCCCAGCCGTGCTCCGCAAGAAACGCCGACCGCGCAGCGGCGTCGGTCGCGACCGACCCGGCCGAGGCCACGAGATCCACGGCCCACGCGATCATCCACGCCGCCCCGACCTCCGCCCAGGCCAGCGCGACCGAGGCGAGGACGGCGAGCCCGTAGGCCCCCCAGGCCCCCGCCATCGCCCAGCGCAGGAACGCGACGAAACCGGTCGGCGGCGGCCCGGAGGCCGGCGCGTTCGGGTCGAACAGCCCGGCGAGCCAGGCCGAAAACGCCGCCGGCATCGCGGCCTCCGCCGCCTTCGTCGCCGCCGCGTCCGCGGCGTCGGAACGAGCCAGACGCTCGGCCTCCGTCTTCGGCGGACCCGCCGGGGGTTGACGCGAAGCGTTCATTCCGCCGCCTTCACGTCCGCGTCGAGGCCGAGGAAGCCACCCGTCTGCCGCGCCCAGAGCCGCGCATAGAGCCCGCCCTTCGCCAGCAGATCGTCATGCGGACCGTCCTCGATCACCCTGCCCTCGTCCAGCACCACGATGCGGTCCAGCGTCGCGATGGTCGAGAGGCGGTGCGCGATGGCGATCACCGTCTTGCCCCGCATCAGGTCCGAGAGCGCGTCCTGAATCGCCGCCTCCACCTCCGAATCGAGCGCGCTCGTCGCCTCGTCCAGCACCAGGATCGGCGCGTCCTTGAGCACGACGCGCGCCAGAGCGATGCGCTGGCGCTGCCCGCCCGAGAGCCGCACGCCCCGCTCGCCCACCTGCGCCTCGTAGCCGCGCCGGCCGGCGGGGTCCTGCAGGTCCGGGATGAAGGCGTGCGCGCGCGCCTTCTCGGCCGCGGCGATCATCTCGGCCTCGCTCGCCTCCGGCCGGCCGTAGAGCAGGTTGTCCCGGACCGAGCGATGCAGCAGCGACGGGTCCTGCGTCACCATGCCGATGGCGCGGCGCAGGCTGTCCTGCGTCACCTCGGCCACGTCCTGCCCGTCGATCAGGATGCGCCCCTCCTCGAGGTCGTGGAACCGCAGCAGCAGGTTGACCAGCGAGGACTTGCCCGCGCCGGAACGCCCCACCAGCCCGACGCGCTCGCCGGGCCGGATCGTCAGTTCGACGCCGTCGAGCCCGCCGCGCCCGGCGCCCTTGCCGTAGCTGTGGCGCACGCCTTCGAAACGGATCTCGCCCCGCGCGACCGCGAGCGGCTTCGCCTCCGGCGCGTCGACGATGGCGTGCGGGCGGGAGATCGTCTCCATCCCCTCCCGGATCACGCCCGCGTGCTGGAACAGCTGCGACGTCACCCACATGATCCAGCCCATCATCGAGTTCAGCCGCAGCGTCAGCGCCGAGGCCGCCGCGACCGCGCCGAGGCTCGCCGCCCCTCCGGTCCAGAGCCAGACGGCCGTCCCCACCGTCGAGGTGATCAGGAACCCGCCCGCCAGCGCGAGGCAGACGCTCATCAGCGTCATCAGCCGCATCTGCCGCGCGTCGGCGTCGCGCACCTCCTCGATGGCGTCCTTGGCGAGCGTCAGTTCCCGCTCGGCATGGGCGAAGAGCTTCACCGTCTCGATGTTGGTGTAGCCGTCGACGATCTTGCCGGTGAGGGCCGAGCGGCGGTCGGAGGCCGCCTCCGCCGCGTCCGCCATGCGCGGCACGATGGAGCGCAGGATGAAGCCGTAGACGAGCAGCCAGAGCGCGATCGGGATCGCCAGCCGCCAGTCTATGCCGCCGAGCACCAGCGCGGCGCCGGCCACGTAGGCGACGAAGTAGACCAGCGCCTCCAGCGCGCCGTAGGCCGAATCCTCCACGGCCGGGGCCGTCTGCACGATGCGGTTGGCGATGCGCCCGGCGAAGTCGTTCTGGAAGAAACCGACCGACTGGCCCAGCACGTGCCGATGCGTCCGCCAGCGCACCAGCGCCACCAGATTGACGCTGACGCCCTGATTGAGCAGCGCCATCTGCCCCGCGATGGCGATCGGGCGCAGCAGCAGCACGAAAAGCGCGATGCCGAGCAGCTCCAGCCCCCTGAGCGACCACAGCGCCTCCGGCCCCGCGGTCTCCGCGGCCTCGGCCAGCATGTCCACGACACGGCCGGCGTAATGGATCAGCCCGGTCTCGATCAGGGCCACCATCAGGCCCATGCCGATCGCGCCCAGCATGATCGGCGTGATCGGCTTGAGGAAGGTCCACATGAAGGCCGCGTAGCGCCCCGGCGGGGTCTTCGCCTCGTAGTCGGCGAAGGGATCCGAGAGATCCTCGATCCGGCGGAGACGCTCGAGATGACGGAACATCGCGCCCCTCCTTCGGCGGGCGTCGCGCGCGGCCCGCCGGCCGGGCCGGGGGCTCCCGCGGAGGGATGATATGACGGGGCGTTACGCGGCGCCGCGGCCGCTTGCGGGAGCCTAGCGCCGACCCGTAAGGTTTCAATGACACGGCAAGGGAGAGGCCCGATGGACGGAGCGAAGACGGCCGCGGCCGACGGCGTCGGAGAAGCGGAGAAGGCCCGCGCGGCCGCATGGTTCGTCGAGCTGCGCGACCGCATCTGCGCCGCCTTCGAGGCGATCGAGGACGCGCAGGACTTCGGCCCGCACGCCGACCTGCCCCCCGGGCGCTTCGAGCGCAAGCAGACCCGCCGCGCCGGCGAGGGCGAGGGCGACCAGGGCGGCGGCGTGATGTCGGTGATGCGCGGCGGCCGGGTGTTCGAGAAGGTCGGCGTCAACGTCTCCGAAGTCTACGGCACGCTGAGCCCGCAGGCGGCGAAGTCGCTGACCGCGCGGCACGAGATCCCCGGGCTGATCGAGGATCCGCGCTTCTGGGCCTCCGGCATCAGCCTCGTGGCGCACATGCGCTCGCCCAAGACGCCCGCCGTCCACATGAACACCCGCATGTTCTGGACGCCGATGGGCTGGTGGTTCGGCGGCGGCGCCGACCTCAACCCGATGGTTGAGGAGCCCGAGGACACCGCCTTCTTCCACGACACGCTGAAGGCGGCCTGCGACCGGCACGATCCGGACTACTACCCCGGCTTCAAGGCCTGGGCGGACGACTACTTCATGATCCGCCACTGGAACGAGCCGCGCGGCGTCGGCGGCATCTTCTACGACGACCTCTGCACCGGCGACTGGGAGGCCGACTTCGCCTTCACCCGGGACGTCGGCCGCGCCTTCCTCGACGCCTTCGTGCCGCTGACCGAGAAGCGCCTGAAGGAGCCGTGGACCGCCGAGGACCGCGAATGGCAGCTGATCAAGCGCGGCCGCTACGCGGAGTTCAACCTCGTCTACGACCGCGGCACCCAGTTCGGCCTGCAGACCGGCCACAACCCCGAGGCCGTGCTGATGTCCCTCCCGCCGGAGGCGAAGTGGCCCTGAACGGCGCCGATCCCGGTCACGCCCCCTCGCTCGAGGACCTCGAGCGCCTCGCGGCGGCCGCCTTCAAGGACCTGCCGGACGAGGTTCGCTCGGCCTGCGGCCCGCTGATCATCTCGGTCGAGGAACTCGCGTCCGACGACGTGCTCGACGAACTCGGCCTCGAGGATCCCTACGAGCTCACCGGGCTCTACGAAGGCGTGGCGCTGACCGAGAAGAGCCACGACGACGTCGCCACGGCCCCCGACGTCGTGCGCCTGTTCCGCCGCGCCATCCTCGAGGAATGGATCGACCGGGGCGACGTCGCCCTGGAGCGCCTCGTCGCCCACGTCCTCGTCCATGAGATCGCGCATCATTTCGGCTGGTCGGACGACGCCATCGCCGAGATCGACCCCTGGTGGGAGTGAGCCGTCCTCAGCCGAAGGCCGTCCCCTTGGCCCGGCGCGCCTTCGCCCGCTCCAGCCCCAGCTTCCGCTCCCGCCAGATGATCAGGATGCCGCCCGTCGCGACCAGCGCGGCTCCGGCCAGCACCACGCCGGTCGGAACCTCGTCGAACAGCACGTAGCCGATCACCAGCGCGAAGATCATCGAGACGTATTCGAACGGCGCGATCACCCCCACCTCGGCGTGCCGGTAGGCCGAAGTGATCAGGATCTGCGCCACCCCGCCGATCAGCCCGGCCGAGACCAGCAGCACCGCCTCCCACCCCGAAGGCAGGACCCAGCCCCAGGGCAGCGTGAGCAGCGAGAGCCCGGTGGTGGTCAGCGAGAACCAGAACACGATCGCCGAAGTCGTCTCGGTCCGCACCAGCTTGCGCACGAAGACCTGCGCCAGCGCCATCATCACCGCCGCGAAGAGGGCGAGCATCGCGCCGAGGCTCTCCCCCTCCGTCGCGCCGGCCAGCGCATCGAGCGAGAGCCGCGGCGAGAGGATGATCGCCACCCCCGCCATCCCCAGCGCCACCGCCGCGAGACGGTAGAGCCGGATCGCCTCGCCGAGGAACATCGCCGCCAGGATCGTCACGAACAGCGGCGCGGCGTAGGTGATCGCCACCACCTCCGTCAGCGGCAGCAGCCCGAAGGCCGCGAACATGAACGCCATGGCCGAGGCGCCGATCAGCCCCCGCCAGAGATGCGCCATCGGGTTCGCCACCCGGAAGCCGGAAGCGAGCTCCCCCCTCAGCGCCAGCCAGCCGAGGATCGGCGGAATCGCGAAGAGCGAGCGGAAGAACACCGCCTCGCCGGGCGGCACGTGCTCCGTCGTCGCCTTGATGCAGGCGGTCATGGCCATGAACAGGGCCACCGAGAGGACCTTGAGCAGGATGCCGCGCAGCGGGGAGGCCATGGGACGGAGCCTTGCGGGAGAAACGCTACGGTTTCCTTACCGAAGCGCTCGGCGCGTGGCGAGTCCCCGCCTTCCGCCCGCCCCCGCGACGCGCTAAGGGGTCGGGATCGCATCGGCGCGGGGAGAGGCGCATGTTCAACACGTTCGGGCGGATGTTCCGGGTGACGACCTGGGGGGAGAGCCACGGCCCCGCCCTCGGCGCGACCGTGGACGGCGTGCCGCCCGGCGTGCCGGTCTCCGAGGCCGACCTCCAGCATTGGCTCGACCGCCGCGCGCCCGGCCGCTCCCGCTACACGACGCAGCGGCGCGAGCCCGACGCGGTGCGGATCCTCTCCGGGACGTTCGAGGGCGTGACCACCGGCACCCCGATCCAGCTGATGATCGAGAACGCCGACCAGCGCTCCAAGGACTATTCCGAGATCGCGGAGACCTTCCGCCCCGGCCACGCCGACCTCGCCTACTGGCGCAAATACGGCATCCGCGACTACCGCGGCGGCGGGCGCAGCAGCGCGCGCGAGACCGCGGCCCGGGTCGCCGCCGGCGGGATCGCGCGCGCCGCGCTGGCCGCGATGCTGCCCGGCCTGACGATCCGCGGCGCGCTGACCCGCATGGGCGAGCACGCCGTCGACCGCGCGCGCTGGGACTGGGAGGAGACCGAGCGCAACGACTTCTGGACGCCCGATCCGCGGGCCGCCGAGACCTTCGCCGCCTATCTCGACGGTCTCCGCAAGGCCGGCGACAGCGTCGGCGCGGAGATCGAGATCGTCGCCGAGGGCGTGCCGGAGGGCCTCGGCGCCCCGGTCTACGCCAAGCTCGACGGCGACCTCGCCGCCGCGATGATGACGATCAACGCCGTGAAGGGCGTCGAGATCGGCGAGGGCATGGCGGCCGCGCGCCTCAAGGGGACCGGGAACGCCGACGAGATCTTCCTCGGGAACGACGGCCGGCCGAGCTACGGCGCCAATCACGCCGGCGGCGTCCTCGGCGGCATCTCCACCGGCCAGCCGGTGGTGGTGCGCTTCGCGGTGAAGCCGACGAGTTCGATCCTGACGCCGCGCCGCTCCATCACCAAATCCGGCGCGCCGAGCGAGGTGGTGACCAAGGGACGCCACGACCCCTGCGTCGGCATCCGCGCCGTGCCGGTCGGGGAGGCGATGATGGCCTGCGTGCTGCTCGACCATGTCATGCTGCACCGCGGTCAGACCGGCGCGGCGCCGGGCGAGGTGCTCGGCGGCCTCGGCTGACGACGACGCCGGCGCGGGGACGCAGGCCCCGAGAGGGGCCCTCGCGGGAGCGCCCCGTCGCGGCGGGCGCGCGAGATGGAGGAGGGATGGAATGCGCGGCATCGAGGCTCTGATCTTCGACGTGTTCGGAACCGTGGTCGACTGGCGCAGCGGCGTCGCGCGGGAGGCCGAGCGGATGTTCATGGCGCGCGGCGTGACGGCCGACCCTCTGAGCTTCGCCGACGCGTGGCGCGGCGAGTACCAGCCGGCGATGGAGCGCATCCGATCCGGCGGGCGCGGCTACGTTCCGCTCGACGATCTGCACCTCGAGAACCTCGGCATCGTTCTGGACCGCTTCGGGATCTCCGAGGCCTTCGACGCGCCGGCGCGGGCCGAACTGAACCGCGCCTGGGAACGTCTGCCGCCCTGGCCGGATTCCCGACCCGGGCTGACCCGGCTCAAGGCCGGCTTCATCGTCGCGCCCTGCTCCAACGGCTCCTTCGCGCTGATGACGCGGCTGGCGAAGTTCGGCGGCCTGCCGTGGGACGTGATCCTCGGGGCCGACGTCGCGCAGGACTACAAACCCAAGCCGGAGGTCTATCTCGCCTCCGCCCACGCCCTGCGCCTCGCGCCCGGACGCGTGGCGATGGTGGCCTGCCACAACGACGACCTCGCCGCGGCGCGCGCCGCCGGCCTCGCCACCGCCTACTTCCCGCGTCCCGACGAGCACGGCCGCGGCGGCGAGCGCATCCCCCCCGCCGAGGATTGGGACATCGTCGCGGAGGACGTCGAGGATCTGGCCGCCCGTCTCGGCCGCTGAGAGGCGATGCGCCGCCGGCCCGCGCGATGAGGGCGCCGGGGAAGCCCTTTCGTCGCAGGAGCGGCGATCGCCGCCGAACCGGGCCCCGCTCGACCGACGGGCCCGAGCGCGGCCGTCCGAGCCCGCCTCCCGACGCCCCCTTCCACCCCCAGGCCCTGAAGATCGGCAGGCGTGGGAAGGTGGCGCTCGCAGGACTTCGGCGCGGGATCGCGCCGGCCCCGACGGCCGTCCCCCGCAGGTGGACGCGGGAAGTGGGCGCCTTGCGGTGGGGGCATCGCGCCAGCAAGCTGCGCCCGCGGCGGAACGGATGGGGCGGCGAGGAGATGCAACGACGACTGGCCGCCATTCTGGCCGCGGACGTGGTCGGCTACTCCGCGCGGATGGGCGAGGACGAGGCGGCGACGCTCGCCGCGCTCCGCACCCTGCGTGCGGAGGTGCTGGGACCGACCGTGGGCGCGCGGGGCGGGCGCATCGTCAAGAGCCTCGGCGACGGCTGGCTGGTGGAGTTCGGCGCCGCCGCCGACGCTGTGGCCTGCGCCATGCAGGTGCAGGACCGGCTCGACGCGCCGGGCGGGCTGCGGCTGCGGATCGGGGTGCATCTCGGCGACGTGACGCACGAGGACGAGGACGTGTTCGGCGACGGCGTGAACGTCGCCGCGCGTCTGGAGGCGGAGGCGGCGCCGGGGGGCGTCGCGATCTCCGATCCCGTCTATGGCGCGCTCGACGGAACGCTGCGCCCCTCCTTCGACGACGGTGGCGAGCGGGCGCTGAAGAACATCGCGCGACCGGTGCGGATCTGGCTGCGGGGCGGCGCGGCGGCGGACCGGACGCCGGGCGCCGTGCAGCGGCAGGCCGGGTTCCCCCGGCTCTGCGTGCGCCCCGTGGCGACGTCCGATCCGCGCGACGAGGTGCGCGAACTCGGCGAGGCGCTGACCGGAGACGTGGTGGCCTATCTCGATGCACTGCGTTGGCTGGAGGCGCGGGCGGACGCCACGGAAGACGCCGGCGGCGCCTATCTCCTGAGCGCCGGGTTGCGGGGGCGGGGCGATCGGCTTCGGCTGGAGGTGCGCCTCGCCGCCCCCGACGGGCGGCCGCTCTGGTCGGGAAAGTTCGACGGCGCGCTCTCCGACGCCTTCGACTGGCAGGATCGCACCGGCGAAGCGGTGGCGACCACGGCGGCCGGGCTGATCCTCGACGAGGAGCATGCGCGCCTGAGCGCGACCTCGGACGCGGACATCACCGCCGAGCAGTGCCTGCTGGCCGGGCTGATGGCCTACCGGACCTTCCGGCAGGAGGCGTTCGAGGAATCGCTGCACCATCTCGTTCGCGCCATCGAGCGCAAGCCGGATCTCCCGGACGCCTACGCGAACGCCATCTTCACCGTCCTGGCCGGGCGCAC
>DATFKM010000538.1:0-7705 GCA_035268645.1 Paracoccaceae bacterium
AGCACCACGGTGACGAGGATCGCGACCGCGGCGGCGAGCGCGATCAGGGTGGAGCGCAGGAGTTGCGCGGCGCTCGGCAGCTCGGACCGGTCGGGCTTGTTCGCGTCGTACATGTCTCTCTCCGTCTCTCTCAGGCGGCGATGAAGAAGCCGGTGATCTGGAAGCCCGTCAGCATGAAGCCGAGGGACATCATCACCACGTTGGCGGTGTAGGCGTGTCGGTCGAAGCTCTCGCTCCGCCGCCACCAGCCCATCGCGATCAGGATCGCGGCGAGGGCGAGGATCTGGCCGATCTCCACCCCGACGTTGAAGGCGAGGAGGTTGGGCAGCAGGCCCTCCTCCGAGATCCGGTAGTCGAGGATCTTGGTGGCGAGGCCGAGGCCGTGCAGCAGCCCGAAGATCAGCGTCGCCGCGCGGGTGTCGGGCTGCACGCCGAACCAGACCCGGTAGGCGCCGAGATTGTCGAGCGCCTTGTAGACCACCGAGAAGCCGATGATCGCGTCGATGACGTAGGCGTCGATCCTGATGCCGTACCAGACGCCGATCAGCATCGTGATCGAATGCCCGACCGCGAAGAGGCTGACGTAGAGCGCGACGTCCTTCATCCGGTAGAGGAAGAACACGACGCCGAACAGGAACAGGACGTGGTCGTATCCCGTGACCATGTGCTTGGCCCCGAGATAGGCGAAGGGGATCAGGTGGACGCCCCAGATCTCCTGAATGTAGCCCGCGTCGCCTTCGGTGACGGCGTGGGCGGCGGCCTCGCTCGCGATCAGCGCGAGGGCCGCGAGGGCGAGGGCGAGCAGCCGCGCCGCGGGCCGTGACGGCCGCGGGCGGGACGCCCGGAAGAGCGTTCGCATGAGGGGAGTCTCCGCGTTGGATGGAACCGATCGTCGAACCCGGCCGGGGGCCGGGGGACGGTCAGGCGCGCGGAGGGCGTTCGAGGCCGGAGACCGGCGAGGGGCCGTCCCGCGCCGGGCGGGCGCGGGCGCCGAGGCGGCCCGGCGGCGGCGTCGTCGCGGCGGCGACCGTCGGCAGCACCTCGGTCCCGTGGTCGTGATCGGCCTGGTCGTGCGAGTGGCCGTGGAGGGCCCAGTGCAGGTCCTCCTCGAGCCCGTGGGAACGGCCGTGTTCGGCGACCGTCTCGGCGTGGTCCGCGAGCACGGTGACGAGCTTCGGCAGATGCGCGAGGTCGGGCTTCGCGGCCCAGGCCGCGAAGACGACGCAGAGCAGCGTGACCAGCATGCACCGTCCGGCCGCTCGGAACCGGTTCATCCGCCCGCCTCATGCCCGCGCGCGGCGTTGATCGCCGCGTCTTGCCCGATCCCCCCGGGGGGGATATGTCTCTCCTATGTCGAAACCGCCCGTCCATGCAAGTCATCCGGCCGTCTCGGCGCGTCTGCGGCGCGCGGGCGGACATCTGGCTTCGGTGATCGAGATGATCGAGGCGCGCCGCCCCTGCGCCGAGATCGCCCAGCAGCTCCACGCCGTCGAGAAGGCGGTCGCGGCGGCCAAGCGCACTCTGATCCACGACCACATGGACCACTGCCTCGACGGCGAGGGCGCGGAGGCCGACCGCGCCGAGCTGCGGGCCATCGCCCGCTATCTGTGAGGCGCGGCCCGGGCGCGCGGCCGGGCCGCGCCCGCGGCTCCGACGGCGCGGGAGCCTGAAACCGCCCGACGCCCGACGGAGGCGCGCAGATGCTGGAGGTCCTCGCGAACCAGACCTGGCGCCGGCTCTTCGCCGCGCAGGTGATCGCGCTGACGGGGACGGGGCTCGCCACGGTGGCGCTCGGCCTGCTGGCCTTCCGCATCGCGGGCGAGGATGCGGGGCTGGTGCTGGGCACCGCGCTCGCGATCAAGATGGTGGCCTACGTCACGCTGGCGCCGATCGCCTCGGCCGTGGCGGAGCGGGCGCCGCGGCGGGCGATGCTGGTGACGCTCGACCTGATCCGCGCGGCGGTGGCGGTGGTCCTGCCCTTCGTGACCGAGGCCTGGCAGATCTACGTCCTGATCTTCCTGCTGCAGGCCGCCTCCGCCGGCTTCACGCCGACCTTTCAGGCGACGATCCCGGACGTGCTGCCGGACGAGGCGCAGTATACCCGCGCGCTGTCGCTCTCACGCCTCGCCTACGACCTCGAGAACCTGCTCTCGCCCGCCTTGGCCGCGGCGCTGCTGACGGTGACGACCTTCCCCGCCCTGTTCGGCGGCACGGTGATCGGCTTCCTCGCCTCGGCCGCGCTGGTCTGGAGCACGGTGCTGCCCTCTCCGCAGCCGAGCGAGCGGCGCGGGATCCGGGACCGGACCACGCGCGGCGTGCGCCTCTACCTCGCGACGCCGCGCCTGCGCGGGCTGCTGGCGCTGAACCTGGCCGTCTCCGCGGGGGGCGCGATGGTGATCGTGAACACCGTGGTGATCGTGCAGTCCGGCCTCGGCCTCGGCTCGAGCATGGTGGCGCTGACGCTCGCGGCCTTCGGTCTCGGCTCGATGGCGGCGGCGCTGGCATTGCCGCGGCTGCTGGACGCGGTTCCGGACCGCCCGCCGATGCTGATCGGCGCCGGGCTGCTGGCGGCGGGGACGGCGGCGGGCGCCCTCGTCGAGACGCTGCCGGCGCTGCTGGCGCTCTGGGCGGCGCTCGGGCTCGGCTCCGGCCTCGTGCAGACGCCGGCGGGGAGGCTGCTGCGCCGCTCCGCCCCTCCGGAGGACCGCCCGGCGATCTTCGCCGCCCAGTTCGCGCTGAGCCATGCCTGCTGGCTGATCGCCTATCCGCTCGCGGGGCGCTTCGGCGCCGCCTTCGGCCTCGACGCGACCTTCCTCGTCCTCGCCGCGATCGCGGCCGCGGGCCTCGTCGCGGCCCTCGTCCTGTGGCCGGGCGGGGAGCCCGAGGAGCCGCCGCACGCGCACCCCGACCTTCCGCCGGACCACCCACACCTCGCCCGCTTCGGGCGCGACGATCACCGCCACCCCGTCAGGATCGACGACCTGCACCCGGTCCGGCCGCGACCTTGAGGGGGGTCGGCCGCTTGTGTCCGACCGGCCCGCGACACTACGGAACGGGCCTGCGCGAGCCGCGCAGAGAGGAGGCCCGACCGCCATGACCCGTCCGTCACGTCTCGCGCGTCTGCGGCCGCTGCTGGTCCTGCCGCCGGTCCTCGCCGGAGCGGGGCTGCTCGCCCTCGCGGTCGCGACGCGAGAGGCGCCGGCGCAAAGACCGGAGGCCGAAGCCGCGCGCACGGTGCGGGTTCTGACCGTCGCGCCGGGGCCGTTCCTGCCGCGCGTCTCGGGCTTCGGCGTGGTGGAGCCGGCGCGGAGCTGGGCGGCGACCGCCCAGGTCGCCGGCCGCGTCGCCGAGCTGGCGCCGGAGTTCCGCCGCGGCGCGCGCGTCGTCGCGGGAGCCGTCATCGCCCGCATCGCGGACGCCGACTACCGCATCGCCCGGGCCCAGGCGGCCGCGCAGCTCGCCGCGATCGACGCGCGTCTGGCGGAACTGACGCTGAACGTCGCCAACGCCGAGGAAAGCCTCGGCCTCGAGCGCGAGGCGCTGGCGCTCTTCGAGCGGGAACTGGCACGCCAGCGCGACCTGGTGGAGCGCGGCGTCGCCTCCGCCGCGACGCTGGACGTGCAGGAGCGCCAGACGCTGGTGCAGCGCGCGCGGGTGCAGGACCTCGAGAACCGCATCGCCCTCGCGCCCGAGCAGCGCCGCGCCCTCGAGCAGGAGCGCGCGGTGGCCGAGGCCGCGCTGGAGCGGGCGAGCCTCGATCTCGCGCGGACGGCGATCGTCGCGCCCTTCGACGCCCGCGTCGCGGAGGTCTCGGTCGAGCGGGACCAGTTCGTGCCCGTCGGCGCCACCCTCGGGCGCCTGCACGGCACGGCGCGGGCCGAGGTGGACGTGCAGCTGCCGCAGTCGCGGATGCGGGACTTCGGCCGGCTCGTCTTCGGGCGCGCCGGCGTCTCGCCGGCGGCGGCGCTGGGGGCGGCGGACGCCGGCGCGCGGCTCTCGGCCGAGCTGCGCCTGCGTTTCGAGGACGACGTCGCGACCTGGCCGGCCGAGGTCTCGCGTCCCTCCGCCTCGGTCGATCCGGCGGCGCGGGCCTTCGGGGTGATCCTCACCGTCGACGATCCGTTCGAGGGCGACCCGATCCTCGGCCGACCGCCGCTCTTCACCGGCCTCTTCGTCGAGGCGCGGATCGCCGGGCCGGTGCTGGAGGACGCGCTGGCCGTCCCCCGCGCGGCCGTGCGGGGCGGCGCCGTGTTCGTCGCGGACGCGGAGGAGCGGCTGCGCCGGCGGCCGGTGTCCGTGGCGATGACGGCGGACGGCGCCGCCCTGATCGCCGCGGGCCTCTCGCCCGGCGACAGGGTGGTGCTGACCGACCTGCCGGCGGCGGTGGAGGGGATGCGCCTCGCCCCGGTGGAGGACGCGGAGGCGGCGGCCCGTCTCGCCGCGGCGGCGGCGGGCGCGGCCGAAGGGCCGGCCCGATGATCCGCTTCTTCGCCGCGCATCCGACGGCGGCGAACCTGTTGATGGGCGGGCTGATCCTGCTCGGCCTCCTCGCCGCGCCGAACCTTCGGCGGGAGACCTTCCCCCGCCTCGCGGAGACCGAGGTGGAAGTGCGCGTCGCCTGGCCCGGCGCCTCGCCGGCCGAGGCGGACCGCGAACTCTGCCGCCGGCTCGAGGACGCGCTCGACCGGGTGAGCGGGCTCGAGGAGATGCGCTGCGACGCGCGCGACGACCTCGCCATCGCCGTCGCCGAGATGGCGCGCGTCGGGGACATGCCGCGCTTCGCCGACGACGTGGCGACGGAGGTCGAGGCGATCGACGACTTCCCCGACCTCGCCGAGCGGCCGGTGATCCGCCCGCTCGGCCGCACGGATTTCGTCGCCTCCGTCGCGCTGACGGGGCCCGAGGACCCGGTGGCGCTGAAGGCCCTTGCGGAAGAGCTCAAGGCGGCGCTGCTGCGCGCCGGCGCCGCCCCGCGGGTCGAGATCCGCGGTTTCGCCGAGCCCCGGTTGCGCGTCGAGGCGCGCGCGGAGGCGCTGCGTCCGCTCGGACTCTCGCCGGGCGATCTCGCGGCCCGGATCGGGGCGGCGACCGCCGACACCCCGGCCGGCGAGGTGACCGGGCCCGACGGCGTGACGAGCCTTCGCCTCGCCGCCGGGGCGGAGACGCTCGACGCCTTCCGCGACCTCGTCGTCGCCGCGACGCCGGAGGGCGCTCTGATACGGCTGGGAGAGATCGCCGAGCTCACCCTCGGCTTCTCCGACGCGCCGGCTGCGGTGCTTCTCGACGGGCGGCGCGCGGCCTTGCTGGACGTGCTCAAGACGCCGGCCGACGATGCGCTCGACGTTCTCGCCGCCGTGGAGGCCGCGCTGGCGGTCGAACGGAGCCGCGCCGCGCCGGGGGTGGAGATGGTCGTCACGGACGATCGCGCCTCCATCGTCTCGGACCGGCTCGAGATGCTGACCGTCAACGCGGCCCAGGGCCTCGCGCTGGTGTTCGGCACGATGTGGCTGGTGTTCGGGTTCGGCCGGGCGTTCTGGATCGCGCTCGGCCTGCCGGTGTCCTTCCTCGGGGCGATGGCCCTGATGGGCTGGCTCGGCCTGAGCCTCAACATGATGACGATGCTGGGGCTGCTGATCGTGATCGGCCTTCTGATGGACGACGCCATCGTGATCTCGGAGAACATCGCGACGCACCGGGCGCGGGGCGCGGCGCCGCTGGAGGCGGCGGTGGCCGGAACGCGGGAGGTGGCGCCCGGGGTCCTCTCCTCCTTCGCGACGACGGCGGCGGTGTTCGGCTCGCTGATCTTCCTCGAGGGTCGGCTGGGCGAGATCCTGGCCGCGGTGCCGCTGGTGATGCTGCTGGTGCTGGCCGTCTCGCTGGTCGAGGCGTTCCTGATCCTGCCCAACCATCTGGCCCATGTCGGGGGCGACCCGGCCCCCCGCCGCGCCGAGCGCTGGATCGACGCCCTGCGCGAGCGGGCGGTGCGGCTCACCGCCTGGTCGGTGCGCTTCCGGTGGCTGGCGCTCGGCGGCGCGGCGGGGCTGCTGCTGGCGACGGCGGCCCTGTTCGCGGGCGGTCTGGTGAAGATCGCGCCCTTCCCGGACACCGAGGGCGACCAGCTCCAGGCTCGGCTGACGCTGCCGCCGGCGGCCACGCCGGCGCAGACCGAGCGCGCCGCGGAGGCGGTCGTCGCCGCGCTTCGGCGCGCGGCCGAGGAGACGCCGGACGGTCCCGACCTCGTGCGCCGCGTCGTGGTGCGTTTCGGGGAGAACGCGGACGCGCGCGTGACCGGCCGCCACCTCGCGACCGTGGCGGCCGATCTCGCTCCGTCGGCAGGGCGCGAGACGCGTCTCGCCGCCGTCGCCGCCGCCTGGCGCGCGGCGGTCCCGGAGACGCTGGACCTCGCGCAGCTCACGATGACGCAACCGGCGGTGGGGCCGCAGGGCAAGGACGTCTCCGTCCGTCTCGCCCATGACGACCCCGAGGCGCTGCGCGCTGCGGCGGAGGCGCTGCGCGACCGCTTCGCGCGTTACGTCGGCGTGACCGACCTGACGCTCGATTCGGAGCTCGGCCGGCCCGAGATCCGCGTCGTGCCGCGGCCCGAGGCGGCGGCCCTCGGTCTCGACGCGCGGAGCCTCGGGCGCCAGCTGCGCACCGCCTTCCGCGGCGAGATTGCGGACGAGATCCTGATCGGACCCGAGCGCTTCGACGTGGTTGCGAGGCTCGACGCCGACGCGCGCGCCTCGCTGGGCGACCTCGCGGACTTCGAGGTGACGACGCCCGGCGGCGGGCGCGTGCGGCTCTCGGCCGTCGCGGATCTGGTCGAGGCGCGGGACGTCACCCGCATCCACCGCGTGAACCGGCGTCCGACGATCACAGTGGAGGGCTCCGTCGACCCGGCCCGGGCCAACGCCGGAGAGATCCTTCGCGCCGTCGAGACCGACTTCCACCCCGAGCTTCGGGCGCGCTTCCCCGGCCTGGAGATCGGCGCGGAGGGCGCCGCGGCGGAGGGCGCGCGGACCCAGGCCTCGATGCTGGGCGGCCTCGCCACCGGGCTCGCGGCGGTCTACGCGCTCCTCGCGTTTCAGTTCCGCAGCTGGCTCGAGCCGCTGGCGGTGATGACCGTGATACCCTTGACCGTGATCGGCGCGGCGTTCGGCCATCTCGCGATGGGGGTGACCTTCTCGTTGCCGAGCATGCTGGGCGTCGTCTCGCTCGCCGGCGTCGTGGTGAACGGGGCGATCCTCCTGATCCAGGACATCAAGCGCCGTCTGCCGGAGTGCCCGGACCTCGAGACGGCGGCGGCGGGCGCGGCCCGGACCCGCTTCCGCGCGGTCCTTCTGACCACGGTCACCACCGTCGCCGGCGTCGCGCCCCTGCTGTTCGAGACGAGCCGGCAGGCG
This sequence comes from Paracoccaceae bacterium, assembly GCA_035268645.1. GTDB lineage: Bacteria > Pseudomonadota > Alphaproteobacteria > Rhodobacterales > Rhodobacteraceae > Albimonas. The sequence continues at coordinate 7,404 of DATFKM010000538.1, forward strand.
CAGGTGCTGACGCCGATGGTGGCGAGCATCGCCTTCGGGCTCGTCGCCTCGACGCTGCTGCTGTTGGTCGTGGTTCCCGCGCTCCATGCCCTGCTCTCGCCGGGCTCCGTGGCGCGCGAGGCGGCGAGGCCGGAGGCCGGCTGACGGCCCGCGGGCCTCGAGGCGACGTCTCGGCCTCGCCGCGGGCGGCAGCCTCTCGGCGGCGTTCGCGTGCGCGGCGTGGATGGCGCGGCCCGCGGCGGCTTTCGGTGGATCCCTCGGCGCTTCCGGCCCCTCGACCGAGGCTCGGCGCCGAAGGACGG
>DATFKM010000539.1:0-3383 GCA_035268645.1 Paracoccaceae bacterium
TATGGCGCTGATCGCGCGACTGTCGCTCCTTCCCGGCGGCGACCTCGCGGATTTCACCTTGCCGGCCGCCGGCGCCGGAACCTTCTTGTCGTCGATGGCGCGGCTCGTCCAGCAGGCGGTTCCGGAGTGGCAGCCGCCTTGGCTCTACAGGCGGTCTCTGGCTGTCGGCGGTTCCGGCGGGGTGCTGTGCCAAAGCCTCAGGGGTGTTCCGCTCTTGCCGGATGGTCCGGCGGGGTGCGCGGCGTCGCCCTCCACATCGTTCCGGCTGGTCTCGGCGGATGGTACGGCGCGCGGACGCTGTCTGGGGCGCGCCCGCCGGCGGGGTCGAGATCGTCGATGTCGTCAATCCGCTCGGACCGGGCCGCTGCCTCGTCGGCCATCGCGGATCGAACACGCTGGTCGACGGCCACATGCGCAGGCCCGACGCCGGCGTCGCGCGGTTCCGGTCTTGGCGCGGCCAGTCCTTCGCGATCGATTTCTTCGGCCCGGTCCGTCGGGGCTTCGTGCCGCTGGATCGCCCCGCCGACCCGGCAGCCCAGACGATGTTCCGCGCCGAGCTGCGCGCGCCCCGTGATGGAGCCGTCGTCGCCGCCGATTGCGACATGCCGGATTTCGAGGCGCCAGACGAGGAGGCCGTCGACCGGCTCGGCGACCATGTGATCCTGCGCTGCGGCAAGGCCGAGATCGGCGAATTGCATGACGGCATCGATCGCCGTCGGCCCTGGTTTCGGCAGTCCCGAAGCGGGCGAAAGAGACCTTGGAGATGCAGCCTGTCCACGACCGGCTCACGGGCGGGCCGGATGATGCTGGCGTCGTGATCGTCGATCTCTCGTGACGCCAAGGGGCCGTGGTCGTTCCCCGGTTCCGCCGTCGCGGCCGGGGCGTCGTCGCCTCGATCGCCCGTGTCTGGAGCGAGATCGGCGGCTCGAAGACCATTCGCGTCGACCTCGAGCGGCGAGCCTGCCTTTCGCGATTGCAGCCTGTGGCGCGCGTCAGCAGGGCGACGTGCCGGACTTTTTCCGGCCCGGAAGTCGGGTGGCGACGCCGTGATCGAGTTATGCAACACACGGTCCCGCCGGGGAGCGCCTCAGCGCATCCGGCGCCCGAGTCTTGTCGAGGCCAGTCCGACGATGGAGACCTCGTCTCAGCTTCCAGGACGAGGATCGACCGCACATCGCCCTCAGGTACTGCGTGCCGACGGCGGCGATGGCCATGGCGGCATACCCGACCTGCCGCGGTGAGCGGGATCCTGCCGGTCTGGATCGTGGCCGCCGACGCCTTCACCGCGGCCGAGCGAGCCAACTGCGTCAGCGCCTGCAGATACGATCCAGACAGATGGGATTCCACTCGAATGACAAAGTGCCTCGCTACCAAAAAAGGACCAGCGTTCGATGAAATCGGGCGCGGACTTCCGCCGTCGCAGGATGCGGTTCCGGAGCCGAATGCGGCGCGGCGATCAGGATGCGGCGGGCGTGACATTCAGGATGAGGGAGGGGCGCCGGTGGCGGGCTGAAGGGAGGGCGTGGCCCGACCGGAGGTCCACGAGCCGGGCCGGACGGGCCTGTCGGACTTCACCGAATGTCCGGGCTCGGGATCACGGTGGCGGAGGCGCCGCTGCCGCACCGCCTCCGCCATTTCCGGCGCGCCTTCGGCGGCTTCGAGCATGGCCATGTCGTGTTGCGGGGCGGGAGCTTCGTCGCGCTGGCCGCGGGCCTGCAGGATGCGCTCCGCTCCCTCGGCGGCGTGCCGCGGGAGCGCCGCGCCGACAGCCTGTCGGCGGCGTTCCGCAACCTCGAACCGGGGGTCGAGAAGGACCGGACCGCCCGCTGCGGGGGCTGTGCGACCGTTACGGCATGGTCGCCAGCCGCAACGACCGCGACGTCGCCCACGAGAACGGCGCCATCGAGGCGCCGCACGGCCATCTCAAGCGCGCCGTGGAGGACGCGCCGCCGCTGCGCGGCTCGCGCGACGTCGACGCGATCGCCGGTTGTCGCGCCTTCATCGACGCGCTGGCCGGCCGCCGCAACGCCCGCAACCGCAAGCGCATCGACGCCGAGCGCGCCGTGCTGCGACCGCTGCCGATCCGGCGGGCCGAAGACGGCGAGGAGAAGATGGTCGCGGTCACGGTCACGTCGTCGGGCGGGTTCATGCTGCGCAACGTGTTCCACACCGTGCCCTCGCGCCTCATCGGCCACCGGTTGCGGGCGCGGCTCCACGACGACCGGATCGAGGTCCTTCTCGGCGGCGCGCATCCGACGACCCTGCCGCGCGGTCGCGGCCGCGGCGCCGACCGCGCGGCCATGTCGTCGATCATCGCCGCGTCATCCACGCGCTCAGGGCCAAGCCGGGCGCGCCGCCGAGGTCGGTCCGCCGAGACCGGCTCCTCCCGCGCGACGCCTGCCGCCGGCTCTAGGGCGCCGCCATGGCGGCCCTGCCGGAACGGGCGGCCTGCAGGCTCGTCGTCGGCGCGCCGGCGATCGCCCACGAGCGCGGCTGCGAGGCCGATCTCGCCGCCATGATCGACGCCGGCCTCGACGCGGGCGCCATGCCCGTGCTCGCCGATCTGCGCGCCCGCTTCGCGCCGGACCCCGAGGCGCTGCCGCAGGTCGCCGTCACCATGGCGCCGCTCAGCGGCTACGACACCCCGACCGCCGCCCCCGCAGGGGGAGCGCCGGCATGACCGCGACCGATCCCGTCGTCGAGGCGCGCCCCGGCCCGCTCCTCGACGAGTTGCGCCCGCCCGGCATCAGGCGCGTCCGGTCGCGCTTCGCCGAGCGCGCCGACAAGGAGGGCTGGCCCGCCGCCCGGCATCTCGCCGCCCTCGCCGAGCGCGAACGCGCCGAGCGCGAGCGACGCCGCGTCGAGCGCCACCTCGCCGAGGCGCGCCCGCCGCCCGGCGAGACCCTCGACGGCTTCGACGTCGACGCCGTCCCGATGGGCTCCAAGGCCCGGGTCATGGCCTCGGTCGCCGGCGACGGCTGGCTCGAGAAGGGCGACAACCTGCTCGTGTTCGCCCCGCCCGGCGGCGGCAAGAGCCATCCGGCGGCCGGCCTCGGGCTCGTCGAGAACGGCTGGCGCGTGCCGTTCACCCGCACCACCGACCTCGTCCGGCGCCTGCAGGTCGCCCGGCGCGAACTCGCGCCGGAGGCCGCCATCGCCAGGCTCGACAAGTCCCGTCCGCCGATCCTCGACGACCGGGCCTGCGTCACCAAGGACCAGGCCGAGACCGGCGGACCGTTCGAACTCGTCAACGCCCGCCACGAGCCTCGGTCCGCTCCGATCACCGCGAACCAGCCCTTCGGCGAATGGAACGGGATCCTCCCGGATCCGCCCATGACGCTCGCCGCCGTCGCCCGGCTCGTCCGCCACGCCACGCTCCGCGA
>DATFKM010000540.1:0-4860 GCA_035268645.1 Paracoccaceae bacterium
CGAGGTACTTCGGATCCGAGAGCAGGCGCGAGAGCTGCTCGGACTTCTCGATAGAGGTGGTGCCGACCAGCGCGGGCTGGCCGCGTCGATGGGCGTCGGCGATCGCCTCGACCACGGCGCGGTGCTTCTCCGCGGCGGAGCGGAACACCTGATCGTCCTCGTCCTCCCGCGCGATGGGGAGGTTGGTCGGAATCTCCACCACGTCGAGGCCGTAGATCGAGGCGAACTCCTCGGCCTCGGTCGTCGCGGTGCCGGTCATGCCGGCGAGCTTGTCGTAGAGACGGAACAGGTTCTGGAAGGTGATCGAGGCGAGGGTGACGTTCTCGGGCTGGATCTCCACGCCCTCCTTCGCCTCCAGCGCCTGATGCAGACCGTCGCCGAAGCGTCGGCCCTCCATCATCCGGCCGGTGAACTCGTCGATGATCACCACGCGGCCGTTCCGGACGATGTAGTGCTGGTCCTTCTGGAACAGCCGGTGCGCGCGCAGCGCCTGGTTGGCGTGGTGCACGAGCGTGACGGAACCCGGATCGTAGAGGGACGCGTCCTCCTCGAGCAGGCCCGCCTCGCGCATCAGCGCCTCGATCGCCTCGTTGCCCTCGTCGGTGAAGCTGGCGGAGCGCTGCTTCTCGTCGATCTCGACATGGTCGGGGGAGAGCCCGGGGATCAGGGCGTCGACGGCGCGGTAGAGCTCGGCCGAATCCTCGGCCGGGCCGGAGATGATCAGCGGCGTGCGGGCTTCGTCCACGAGGATCGAGTCGACCTCGTCGACGATGGCGAAGGCGTGGCCGCGCTGGACCATGTCCTCCAGCCGGTACTTCATGTTGTCGCGCAGGTAGTCGAAGCCGAGTTCGTTGTTGGTGGCGTAGGTGACGTCGCAGGCGTAGGCCGCCTGGCGCGCGGCGTCGTCGATGCCGGGCACGACGACGCCGGTGGTGAGGCCGAGGAATCCGTAGACGCGGCCCATCCACTCCGCGTCGCGACGGGCGAGGTAGTCGTTCACGGTGACCACGTGCACGCCCTGCCCGGCGATCGCGTTGAGGTAGACGGGGAGCGTGGCGACCAGGGTCTTGCCCTCGCCGGTCTTCATCTCGGCGATGCGGCCCTGGTGCAGGACCATGCCGCCGACGAGCTGCACGTCGAAGGGGCGCAGGCCGAGCGCACGCTTGGCGGCCTCCCGCGCGACGGCGAAAGCCTCCGGCATCAGGGCGTCCAGGCTCTCGCCCTCGCCGTGGCGGCGGCGGAACTCGTCGGTTCTCGCGCGGAGCGCCTCGTCGGAGAGGGCGGAGATCTCGGGCTCGAGCGCGTTGATCTCGGCCACGCGGCGCGTCAGGGCCTTGACCTTGCGGTCGTTCGCGGTCCCGAAGATCTTCCTGGCGGCGGCGCCCAGCATGCTCGCGATCCCTCGTCGTGGCCGGCGGCGACCGGCGCGGATGACGCCCGCGGCCGGCCTCGCGGCGGCCCCGGGACGATGCGCCTCGCGACCCCCGGGTCGGGCCCCGGCGGGGCGCTTGCATGGGGTGGGGACGAGGCGGTATGGGTCGGCCCGGAAGGCCGGTCCGACCGGCTGTCGCCGCATGTAAGAGGCGGGCCGGAGGCTGTCAACGCGCCCGCTCCGCGGGACCGCCTCACTGAAGCGACGGGCCCGCCGCCCGCAATCACGATCGGGAGACGCCGATGACCCTCCGCCCCGCCGCTTTCCGCGCGGCCGCGACCGCCGCCGCCCTGACGCTCGCCGCGCCCGCCGTCGGACAGGACGAAACCGCTGCGTCCGCCGCAGATCCCGCCCAGGTCGTCGCCACCGTCGACGGCGCCGAGATCACCCTCGGCCAGATCATCCTGATGCGCCGCAACCTGCCGGAGCAGTATCAGCAGCTCCCGGACGGACAACTCTACACCGCCCTCGTGGAGCAGGCGGTGAACCAGGCGCTGATGGCCGAGCGCGGCCGCGCGGAGGGCGCCGAGGACCTGCCGATCGCCGCCGCGCGCCGCGCCGTGGGCGAGCGCAACTTCCTCGCCGAGACGGCGATGCGCGCGATCGTCGAGGAGGCCACCGAGGAGGAGGCCCTGCGCGCCCTCTACGACGAGCGCTACGGCGACGCCGAGCCGACCCGCGAGGTGAAGGCGAGCCACATCCTCGTCGAGACCGAAGCGCTGGCCGAGGAGATCAAGGCGGAGATCGAGGCCGGCCGACCCTTCGCGGAAGCCGCGGCCGAGCACGGTACCGACGGCACCAAGGAGCGCGGCGGCGACCTCGGCTGGTTCTCGAAGGAACGCATGGTGGAAGCCTTCGCCGAGGCGGCCTTCGCGGCGCCGGAGGGCGAGGTGGTCGGGCCGGTCGAGACCGATTTCGGCTTCCACCTGATCCTCGTCACCGGCGCGCGCGAGGTTCCGCCGCCGAGCTTCGAGGAGGTGCGGCAGGATCTGGCGCGCGAGGCGGCGCGCGACGCGGCCGAAGCGGCCGTGGCCGAGGCGCGCGAGGGGTCCGAGGTCGAACTGACCGAGACGCCGCCGGCGCCGGCGGCGATCCGGCGCGACGACCTGCTCTTCTCCGAGTGAGCCGGGGCGCGGAGGGGCCGATGGACGTCGAGGCGGCGCGGGCGCGGCTGGCGGCGCTGAAGGTCGAGGCGCGGGCGCTTGAACGGGAGATCAAGGCGGCGGCGGGACACGCCCGCTCGCCTCTCGCTCCGGCGTCGTTTCCCGAGCTTCCGACGGTGAAGGGCGCGCGCTTCGCGGCGGCCGAGGCCGGGGTGCGCTATCGCGGGCGGGACGACGTGATGCTCGTCCTGCTCGAGCCCGGCACGACGATGGCCGCGGCCCTCGCCACCTCGGCGACGCGGGCCGAGCCGGTGCGCTGGTGCGAGCGGCTGCGGGGTCTGCCGCAGAGTGAGGGCGCGCAGGCGATCCTGGTCAACGCGGGCAACGCCAACGCCTTCACCGGCGACGCCGGGGTGGAGTCGGTCGCGGCACTGGCGGAGGCGACGGCGCGGGCGGCGCGCGTGAGCTCCGAAGCGGTGTGGATGGCCTCGACCGGCGTGATCGGGGAGCCGCTGCCGCATCGGCGGATCGAGGCGGTGCTGGACGGGCTGGTCGCCGGCCTCGCCGAGGACCGCGCGGACGACGCCGCGCGGGCGATCATGACCACCGACACCTTCCCCAAGGGCGCCGGCGAGCGGCTGACGCTGGACGGGCGCGACGTCGCGGTGGCGGGGTTCTGCAAGGGCTCCGGCATGATCGCGCCGGACATGGCGACGATGCTGGCCTTCGTGTTCACCGACGCGCCGGTGGAGCGCGATCTGCTGCAGACGATGCTCGGGCGGCTCTGCGACCGCAGCTTCAACGCGGTGACGGTGGACGGCGACGCCTCGACCTCCGACACGCTGCTGCTGGCGGCGACGGGGGGCGCGGGGGGCGAGCCGATCCGCGAGGCGGGCGATCCGCGGGCCGGGGCGCTCGAGGCGGCGCTGGCGCGGGTGATGGGCGACCTCGCCCGCCAGGTGGCGCGGGACGGCGAGGGCGCGTCGAAATTCGTGACGGTGCGGGTCACGGGCGCCGTCTCCGAGGGCTCCGCCCGGCGGGTGGCGAAGGCGATCGCGGAATCGCCGCTGGTCAAGACCGCCGTCGCCGGGGAGGATCCGAACTGGGGCCGCGTGGTGATGGCCGTCGGCAAGGCCGGCGAACCCGCGGAGCGCGACCGGCTGACGATCCGCTTCGGCGACGTGCTGGTGGCCGAGCGCGGCTGGGTGGCGCCGGGCTACCGCGAGGCCGACGGCGCGGCGGTGATGAAGGCGGACGAGATCGGGATCACGGTCGATCTCGGCCTCGGCGAGGGCGAGGCGACCGTCTGGACCTGCGATCTGACGCATGGCTATGTCGACATCAACGCCGACTACCGGAGCTGACGCCCGGCCCTTGGTGCTGGTCGCCGCGTGCGCGCTTGTCGACCCCGACGGGCGCGTGCTGGTGGCGCAGCGGCCCGAGGGCAAGGCGATGGCCGGCCTCTGGGAATTTCCCGGCGGCAAGGTGGAGCCGGGGGAGTCGCCGGAGACCTGCCTGATGCGCGAACTCGAGGAGGAGCTGGGGCTTCGGACCTGGGCGAGCTGCTTGGCGCCGCTGACCTTCGCGAGCCATGCGTATGAGCGGTTCCACCTGTTGATGCCGCTCTTCGTCTGCCGGCGTTGGGACGGGACGCCGTCGGGCCGTGAAGGCCAGGCGCTGCGCTGGGTGCGTCCGGCCGCGCTGCGCGAGCTGGAGATGCCGCCCGCCGACCTGCCGCTGATACCGGTGCTGCGCGACTGGCTCTGAGACCGGCCCTTCGCCCACTCGTGTGGATTCCCGCTGTTCGGCGAGCATGATCTTCGGTCTTTCGGCGGGATCTTCGATCGGACGTGCGTCAGGCCTCCGAGCGTGGCCTTCGATGACGCCGCGGGCCGGCATGCCGTTCGGAGGGCTGGGTTCACATCGGTTCGGAGAGCCGCGAGCGCTCGAGCCCCGGGTCTGAACGTCCCCGCCTTGAACTTCGAAGCCCGAGTCCCCCACGCCTCGTCGATCGCTCGCCGCGGCCTTGCGGCCATGCCGTGCCTTCGTCCGTGCTCGGGGACCGGGGTCACGCCATCCTATGATCCTCCTGCCTTGTCGTCACCGCCCGGATCATGCGGGCCGTCCCGTTCGCCGGCGCGACGGCCGCGACCGTCTTCGGTTTGCGCGCCACGAAGGCGGCGAGCCGGCGGTTCGAGCTGCCGCCCTTGCGGACCCCCCAGCGGATCACGCTCATGGCGCCGACGATCGGCAGTCGTCGGATGTCGGTCCGGCCCGTCTCGCTGACCGACCCCAGCCTGACCTTGCCGCCCGTCGACCTCTGGC
>DATFKM010000541.1:0-4530 GCA_035268645.1 Paracoccaceae bacterium
CGCGCCTTCGCCGCTCGCGGCGATGCCCACGATCTCCCGGCCCTCCTGAACGGGGTCCACCCGCAATGCAGGCTTCTCCGACGAGAAGGATCCGAACCGGGACGGGGGGCAGGCCCGAGGAGATCGTCATGTCCGCGAGGCGCTGCGGACGCTGCGGCCGTCGCCGGATCATTGCGCTCCCGCGTCGGGCCGTCTGATCGGTCAACCCCAAGCGGATCTGGCGGCGGGAAGGCCGAAGGCGCCGGCGAGAGCGCCGAAGAAGGGCCCGCTCCGGCTGAAAGACGGGTCCGGCATCCGGCGTCGGCCCCGGCGGGCCGGCCACGTCCGGGCCCGCGACGTCCTCGAGCGCCGCAGGCACGACCGGCGGAAATTCCGCCTGCTCCGCGTCGTCGACGACGTCACGTGCGGGGCGCCGGCGATGCTGGTGAAGCGCAGGCCGAACGCTTCGGACGCGCCCGGGGTGCTCGCCGAGCCGACGCCGGCGCGGCGGACCCCGTCGCCGATCCGGTCCGACCGGGTCTCGCCGGGCGCCCGAAGCGCATACCGCATGCGAAGCTCCATCGGCCGGGCGTCGGGGGCAAGCCCCGGACGCCGCCCGGCCCGGGGCGAGCGCGCCCCTCGGATCGCGGCGGCGATCCAAGGCACGGTGGGCCGAGCCCGCCGCGATCCTCGGGCCGCGGCGTCAGACCGCGATCAGCGCCGCCGCCACCCGCCGGTCCTCGGCCAGAAGCACGTTGAAGGTGCGGCAGGCGGGCCCCGTCGCCATCACCTCGACGCCGAGGCCGGCGGCCTCGAGCGCCGCGCGCGCCGCACGCGGTATCGGGGCGATCTCGGCCCCGGTCCCGACCAGCAGCACGTCGATCTCCGCGGCCGCCTCGACCAGGGGCGCACAGGCGGCGGCGTCGAGTTCCGCGACCGCGGCGACATCCCAGCCGTCCATCCGCCGAGGCAGCAGAAGGACCGAGCCGTGATGCACCATGCCGCCGATGCGGAAGCCTCCTTCGCCGTAGCCGTCGATAGGCGGGCGCGTCTCGAAGCTGATCTCGTTCATCCGCATCACGTCCTCCGGTTCCGCCGTCCCTTCGTCGCGGCGCGCTTCCGCGCGTCCTTCGGGGGGTGCGCTCCCGCGCGCCGCCGCCCCCATGCGGGGGCGCCGCCGCCATGGGCCCGGCGCGGCGCGGCGGGGGTCCTTCGGACCCGTCGCCGCGCCGCGCGGGCGCCCGGGGTCAGACCTGCGCGCCCCCGAACTGCACGCCGGCGCCGCCGCCCGGGCCGTCGCCGCTCTCGGACCACTCCCGCGTGACGCCGAGGCGCAGCAGCACCGCCGCCGCCACGAACACCGACGAATAGGTGCCGACCACCACGCCCCAGATCATCGCGAAGGTGAAGCCGCGGATCACCTCTCCGCCCAGCACGTAGAGCGCGATCAGCGCGATCAGCGTGGTGGCGGAGGTCATCAGGGTGCGGCCCAGCGTCTCGTTGATCGAGACGTTCAGCACCTCGTCCAGCGGCTTCTGCTTGTACTTGCGCAGGTTCTCGCGCACCCGGTCGAAGACCACCACCGTGTCGTTGAGCGAATAGCCGATGATCGTCAGCAGCGCCGCGATGATGCTCAGGTTGAATTCCAGCCGCACCAGGCTGAACACGCCGATCGTCAGCACGACGTCGTGCACCAGCGCCGCGACGGCGCCGAGGCTGAACTGCCATTCGAAGCGCAGCCAGATGTAGACGAGGATCGCGCCCACGGCGGCGGCGAGCGCCAGCGCCCCGGCCCAGATCAGCTCGCCCGAGACCTTGGGCCCGACGACCTCCACGCGCCGGATCTCCACGCCGGGGATCTCCGCCTCCAGCGCCCGCTCGACCTCGGCCGCCGCCGCCATCTGAGCGTCGCCGTCTCCGGGCTGCGCCTCGACGCGGATCAGCACGTCGCTCTCGCGCCCGAACTCCTGAACCGCCACGTCGCCGAGGCCGAGATCGGAGACCGCGCCGCGCACCTGCCGGACGTCCGCCGCGCCGGGCGTGCGCGCCTCGATCATGATGCCGCCGCGGAAGTCGATGCCGAAGTTGAGCCCCAGCACCGCGACCAGCAGCAGCGAGGCGACCGCCGCCGCCAGCGAGCCGCCGAGCGCCCATCGCCGGCCCGACATGAACGGGATGGAGGTGTCCTCCGGCGCCAGTCTCAGCCGTCTCATCGCCATCTCACACCGCCAACGTCTTGGGCCGCGCCCGCGCGAACCACTGCGCCACGAAGAACCGCGTCACCATCGTCGCCGAGAACACCGAGGTCAGAATGCCGAGCCCCAGCGTCACCGCGAAGCCCCGGACCGGCCCCGAGCCCATCGAGAACAGGATCGTCGCCGCGAGGAAGGTGGTGACGTTGGCGTCGACGATGGCGCTGAAGGCCCGCTCGTATCCGGTCTCGATCGCCCGTGCCGCGCCCTTGGCGCGCTTGGCCTCTTCGCGTATCCGCTCGAAGATCAGCACGTTGGCGTCGACCGCCATGCCGATGGTCAGCACGATCCCGGCGATGCCCGGCAGCGTCAGCGTCGCGCCGATCACGCTCAGCAAGGCCATCAGCATGCAGACGTTCAGGATCAGCGCGAGGTTCGCGAACAGCCCGAAGAGGCCGTAGCTCGCCCCCATGAACGCCAGCACCGCGAGGAACGCGACGACGATCGCCGTCTCCCCCGCCGCGATCGAATCCGCGCCGAGGTCCGGGCCGACCGTCCGCTGCTCCAGCACGGTGATCTCCGCCGGCAGCGCGCCGGCCCGCAGCAGGATCGCCAGCTCCTGCGCGCTCTCGACCGTGAACGAGCCCGAGATCTGGCCCGAGCCCCCGGTGATCGCCTCGCGGATCGTCGGCGCGGTGATCACCTCGCCGTCGAGCACCACCGCGAAGGGCCGCCCGACATTGCGCGAGGTCACCTCGCCGAAGCGCCGCGCGCCCGCCGCGTCGAAGCGGAAGTTCACCACCGGCTCGCCGGTCTGCGGATCGAAGCCCGGCTGCGCGTCGGTCAGCCGGTCGCCCGTCACCAGCGCGCGCCGCTCCAGCACGTAGAAGCGCCCGGGCTCCTCCGCGCTCGGCACGAGGATCTCGTTCGGCCCGGTCCGCGTCTCGGCGTCGCCCGTCGCGCTCTCGACCAGATGGAAGGTCAGCTTGGCCGTGCGCCCGATCAGCGACAGCACCTCCTCGGCGCTGCCCACGCCCGGCACCTGCACCAGGATGCGCTGCTCGCCCTGGCGCTGGATCGTCGGCTCGCGCGTGCCGGTCTCGTCGATGCGCCGGCGGATGATCTCGAGGCTCTGCGCCATGGTGCGCTCGTCCATCGCCGCCTTCGCCGCCTCGGTCAGCCGCACGACGACGTCGCGACCCTCGACGCTCACCGCGAGGTCCGGCCCCCCGGGGCCGAGCAGCCCGCCCGAGACCGGCTGCGCCAGGTCGCGCAGCGCCTCGGCCGCGATCTCGGCGCCCGCCGGATCCTCCAGCCGGATCGTCAGCGCCCCCGGATCGTCCGTCTCGAGCCGCCGGAACGGCCCCACCTGCTCGCGCAGGTCGCGCAGCGCCTGCCGCGCCTCGGGCCAGAGGGCCTCGAGCCGTTCGGCGTGGACGTCCTCCACCGCGACCTCGACCAGCAGATGCGCGCCGCCCTGAAGGTCGAGCCCCAGCGCGATCACGCTCGAGGGCAGCCAGTCCGGCCAGGCCGAGGCCGCGGCTTCGAGCCCCGGGCCCTCCGCCCCCTCGGCCATCGCCTCGCGCGCCGCTTCGGCGCGCTGCACGGTGGAATGGAACAGGTTCGGCGCCGAGAACACGACCGCCGCGAGGCAGGCGAGGATCACAAGCGCCGATTTCCAGGTCTGGAACTGCAGCATCTCGGAACAGGGCCTCCCGCCCGGCGCCGGCCCCCGGCCGGCGCGCCCGGCTCAGGCGTCGTTCGCGGGTTCGGTCTTGGAGACGACGTTGGCGAGCGTGCCCTTGACCACGCGCACGCGAACGCCGTCGGCGATCTCCACCTCCGCCTCGTCGTCCTTCACCTTGGTGACCTTGCCGTAGAGGCCGCCCTGCGTGATCACCTCGTCGCCGCGGCGCAGCGCCTCGAGCATCCGCTTGTGCTCCTTGGCGCGCTTCTGCTGCGGGCGGATCAGGAAGAAGTAGAAGATCACGAAGATCAGGATCAGCGGGACGAAGGAGCCGAAGCCCCCCAGCGGATCGCCGCCCGCCGCCTGCGCGTAGGCCGGAGTGATGAACATGGAGCCTCCAAAAGGGCCGGATCGGGCGGGGGCGCCGGCCTCCCGCGGGTCGCGCCCATCTATAGTGGCCGCCCCCTGCGGCGCAACCCGGCGCCCTTGATCGCGCCGCAGCGCTGCGGCACGCTCTCGTGATGGCGAGCGCGCTGGATCTAAGGCGGATGCGGAACCGCCGGCGCGCCCAAGCCGGCGAGGCGGCGGGCGACGCCCCCGACGCGGCGCTCGAAACCGCCGTCGCCCGCGTCGACCGCATCTCCCAGACCGCCCGCACCAACTGGTTCGGCC
>DATFKM010000542.1:0-16439 GCA_035268645.1 Paracoccaceae bacterium
GTCCGAAATCTCGAAGTTGGCCGTGACGCGCTGCACGTCGTCATCGTCCTCCAGCACCTCGATCAGGCGCATGAGCTTCTGCGCGGCCTCGTAGTCTAGCTCGGTGGTGGCCGTCGGCGGTGCTCTCCGCGTCCTCGGCCCCGGCCTCCATCGCGGCCTCGAGCACCGCTTCCTCGTCGGCCGCGGCGGCCGCATAGACGATCTCGCCCTTGCGCTCGAACATGAAGGCGACGGACCCGGTTTCACCCAGATTTCCACCATGTTTTCCGAAGGTTGAGCGCACGGTCGAGGCGGTGCGGTTGCGGTTGTCGGTCATCGCCTCGACGATCACCGCGACGCCGCCGGGGCCGTAGCCCTCGTAGCGGATCTCGTCATAGCTCTCGGCATCGCCGCCCTGGGACTTCTTGATCGCGCGCTCGATGACGTCTTTCGGCACCGAGTTCGACTTCGCCTCCTTCACGGCGAGGCGCAGGCGGGGATTCTTGTCAGGATCGGGGTCGCCCATCTTCGCGGCGACGGTGATCTCCTTGGCGAGCTTCGAGAACAGCTTGGAGCGCGCGGCGTCCTGGCGCCCCTTGCGGTGCTGGATGTTGGCCCATTTGGAATGGCCGGCCATTGCGGTCCTCGCGCGTCGCTGCGGTGTTCGAAGGGCGATATAGCCGCCGCCGCGCGGCCGCTCAAGCCGGGCTCAGCCGAGGGCGTAGATCAGGAAGGCGACGAGGGCCAGCGGCACGAAGAGGTTGCGGAGCCGCCGCTCCCGCTCGAGGAAGCGCGCGAAGGTCGGATCGGCGGCCACGTCCTCGGGGATCGCCTCCTTGCCGAAGAGGGCGGTCTGCAGTTCCGAGACCACGGCGAGGCGCGGCAGGCGCCGGCGGGATCGGCGGCGCAGCGCTTCGAAATAGTCCGGATGCGCCCGTTCGAGATGGATCGCGGCGGCGCGGATCTGGAAGCCCCAGACCGTGAGCGCCAGGAAGCCGAGGGCGAGCACCCCGAGGAACAGGCGGGCGATGGCGGCGTCGGAAAGCGGGATCATGGGTCAGAGCGGCCAGATGAAGGGGATCAGGGTGCAGGCCACGGCGCCGAGCAGGAGGTTCAGCGGCAGCCCGATGCGGAGGAAGTCGGTGAAGCGGTAGCCGCCCGGCCCGTAGACGAGCGTGTTGGTCTGGTAGCCGATGGGCGTCGCGAAGCTGGCGGAGGCGGCGATCATCACGGCGACGGCGAAAGGTCGGGGATCGACCCCGAGGGCGATGGCGAGGGCGATGGCGATGGGCGTCATCACCACCGCGACGGCGTTGTTGGAGACGAGCTCGGTCATCGCCGAGCACATCAGGTAGACGAACCATAGCGCGATCGGCGGGGGGACCGCCATCAGCGCGGGCGATACGGTGTCGACGACGAGCGCGACGGCGCCCGACCGGTCCAGCGCGGCGCCGATGCCGAGCATGGCGAAGATCAGCGCGAGGAGGCGGCCGTCCACGCTCTCGAACGCCTCGTCGGCGTCGATGCAGCGGGTGAAGAGCACCACCGCGACGCCGACCACCGAGGCGGCGGCGATCGGCGCGAGGCCGGTGGCGGCCGCGGTCACCACGGCGGCGAGGACGGCGAGCACGACCCAGGCCCGGTCGCGGCGATAGGGCCGTTCCGTCGGCTGCGCGAGGTCCACCAGACCGACGTCGTCGGCGAGGCGTCGGATGTCCTCGGGATCGCCCTCGAGCAGCAGGGTGTCGCCGACGCGGACCACGATGTCGTCGAGCTGACGGCCGAGATTCTGGCTGCGGCGATGGACGGCGAGGGGATAGACGCCGTAGCGGCGGCGGAGGCGAAGCTGCCCGAGGGCGCGGCCGACGAGCCGGCAGTTGGGGCCGATCAGCGCCTCGACGGTGACGGTCTTCTTCTCCGAGAGCCGGTCGATCATGTGCAGCGCGCGGGTCTCGCGCAGGCCCAAGAGCTCGTTGACGCCGGTGCGGAGCACGACGCGGTCGCCCTCGGTCAGCACGAGGCCGGTCATGGAGCGGCGGAGCGATTCGTCGCCGCGGAGGACGTCGATCACGCGCATCCCGTCGCGACGGAAGAGATCGACCTTCAGCACCTCCTGCCCGATCACCGGGGAGGCGGGGGGCACCGCGACCTCGGTGAAGAACGAGAGGCGTTTGCGGTCGCCGAGGAAGTCGGTCATCGCCTGCCGCTCCGGCAGCAGATGCGGGCCGACGAGGCGCAGGTAGATCAGCCCGACCACGGCGAGGCAGAGGCCGAGGGGCGTGATCTCGAACAGCGAGAAGGGCGCGAGGCCCTCGGTCCGCGCGACGCCGTCGACGAGAAGGTTGGTGGAGGTGCCGATCAGCGTCGTCGTGCCGCCGAGGATCGCGACGTAGCTGAGCGGGATCAGGAGCCGCGAGCCGGTGGTGCCGAGCTGCCCCGCGAGGCGCGCGGCGATCGGGATCAGCACCACGACGACGGGGGTGTTGTTCATGAAGGCCGAGGCGGCGAGCGCGAAGGCGGCGAAGCCGGCGAGGGTGAGCGCCGGCCGCGCCTCGGCCCGCGCCAGGGCGACGCGGGTGAAGGCGTCGAGCGCGCCCGTGCGCACCAGCGCCCCCGAGAGGATGAACATCGCCGCGATGGTGAGCGGGGCGGGGTTGGCGAGGGCGGCGGCGAGGTCCTGCGCCGGCAGGACGCCGGCGGCGAGCATGGCGGCGACGCCGCCGATGGCCACCACCTCCGGCGGGAAGCGCTCCGACACGAAGAGCGCGAACATCCCCGCCACGACGGCGAGCGCGAGGAACGCGGGCAGAAGGTCCGGCGCGGCGGCGGTCATGCGGGCGGACGTCCTCCGGCGGGGCGCGCGTCTCGGGCCGCGGGTCTGTTAGCGGCGGGACGGCGCGGCGGCAAGTTCAGCGCCGCGGCTGCACCAGCGCCATGCCGGCGAGCATGACGGCGAGGGCCGCCCAGATCCAGCCGGAATGCCGTTCGGAGAGCAGCGCGACGCCCCAGAGCACGCCGGAGAGGGTGACGACGTAGGAGACCAGCGAGGCGTAGACCGGGCCGCCGAGCCCGACCAGCCTGAGATAGCCCCAGTAGCAGCCGGCGTGCAGGACGCCGCCGATCAGGATCGCCTGTTCCGGCGCGCCGAAGGGCCCCGGGAAGGGGACGCGGAGCGACGGCAGCGCGGCGAGGAGCGGCGCGAGGGCGATGATGCCGAGGATCGAGGCGCCGAGAAGCGCCGCCACCGGATCGGTGGCGACGGGGGCGCGGAGCTTCACGAAGACGCCCTCCGCGCCGTAGCAGAGCGGGGTCAGCAGGCAGAGCACCACGAACGGCCAGGCGGCGGGGTCGGGCAGGCTCGCCTCGGGACCCAGCAGGAGGACCATGGCGACGCCGCCGAGGGCGACGCCGACGAGGCGCAGGGGCTCGGGACGCCGTTCCGCCCCGGTGAGGGCGGCGAGCAGGACCGAGATCATCGGCACGGTGGCGATGACGATGGCGACGACGCCGGCGGGCAGCGCCGTGAAGGCGACGAAGCTGGCGGCGTTGGGGATCAGCGTGCCGAGCAGCGCGACGCCGGCGTAGAGGATCAGCGCCTCGCGCGTCAGGGCGGGGCGGAGGCCGCGGACCACGGCCAGCGGGCCGAGCACGGCGACGGTGAGCGCGAGCTGCCAGAAGATCAGCCCGGCCGGATGATGGCCGGTGGAGACCGCGACCTTCCCCGTCACCAGCGTCGCGCCCCAGGCCGCGCCGACGACAAGCAGCGTCGCGCCGAGGGCGAGCGGACGCGGGGCGGGAACGGGGTCGGCCGTGGGCATCGGACCTCTCGGACAGGGCGGAGCGGACCGTGCACCGGCCCGGGGCGCGGGAACAAGGGCGCTTGCGCCCGCCGCAGGGGCGGTTAAGTCGGCGGGGATGAGGATTCTGTTTCTCGGCGACGTGATGGGACGCTCCGGCCGGAGCGCGGTCATCGATCGGCTGCCGGGCCTTCGCAAGGCCTGGGCGCTGGATTTCGTGGTGGTGAACGCCGAGAACTCGGCCTCCGGCATGGGGCTGACGGCGACGATCGCGGGGGAGCTGTTCGCGGCCGGCGCCGACGCGCTGACGCTGGGCGACCACGCCTTCGACCAGCGCGAGATGCTGACGCATGTCGAGCGCGAGCCGCGCATCCTGCGCCCGCTGAACTACGCCAAGGGCGCGCCGGGCGCCGGGGCGCGCGTGTTCGAGGCGACGCGCGGGCGCAAGGTGCTGGTGATGCAGGCGCTGGGGCGGGTGTTCATGAACCGGCCGTTCGACGATCCGTTCTCGGCCGTCGAGGGGGCGCTGAAGACGGCGCGGCTCGGCGCGGCGGTGCAGGCCGCGATCTGCGACGTGCACGCCGAGGCGACCTCGGAGAAGATGGGGATGGGGCGCTGGCTCGACGGGCGCGTCTCGTTGGTGGTCGGGACGCATACGCACGTGCCGACGGCGGACGCGACGGTGATGCCGAAGGGCACGGCCTACATGACCGACGCGGGCATGTGCGGCGACTACGACAGCGTGATCGGGATGCAGGCCGACGAGCCGATGCGCCGCTTCGTGACCGGCATGGCGACGGGGCGGTTCCAGCCGGCCTCGGGTCCCGCGACGCTGTCGGGGATCTACGTCGAGACCGACGACGCGACGGGGCTGGCGAATACGGCGTCTCCGGTGCGCCTCGGCGGGCGGCTGGCGCAGGCCGTGCCGGAGGGGCTGCCCGCGGTCTGAGCCTCGCTCAGCGGCGGGGCGCCGCCGGCGCCGCGGCGGCCGGAGCGTCGGGGCGGAAGACGCCGTCCTCGGTGGCGATCGCTGCGAGGGGAACGTCCGTCGCCTCCCGCGGCAGCGGCTCCGGCGCGAACTGGTCGGCGTAGGCGAAGCCGAGGGCGCGGGCGCCCGGCAGGCCGGCGAGCGTGCGGTCGTAGAAGCCGCCGCCGTAGCCGAGGCGGTATCCGAGCGAATCGTAGGCGGCGAGCGGGACGATCAGCGCCTCGGGCGTCACCCAGTCGCCCGCCGCCGGCGCCGGCGCGCCGAACACGCCGGGGACGAGCGTGTCGCCCGGCGCCCAGGCGCGGAAGCGGAGGGGGCGGCCCGGCCCCTCGACCACCGGCAGGCAGAGGCGGCGGCCCTCCGCGTGGAGGGCCGCGAGGGCCGGGCGGGGATCGATTTCGGTGCGGATCGGCATATAGGCGGAGACGGTGGCGGCCGACTCGCGCGCGAACGCCCGCAGGAGCGCCTCGGTCGCCGCGACGGGGGCGGGGCCGAGCGCCTCGCGCGCGACCTTGCGGCGGGCGAAGGCGGCGAGGCGCGCGGCGGCCTTGGCTTCCGCGATCGGGGAGGATTCAGGCGCATGCGGCGTCTCGGTCATGGCGCGGGACCCTCTGCCGCCGGAAAAGCAAACGCCGGAGCATTCGCCCCGGCGTTTCCTGCGGAAATGGCATCCCCTAGGGGAATCGAACCCCTGTTTCCACCGTGAGAGGGTGGCGTCCTAACCGCTAGACGAAGGGGACATGAACTCCGCTGCGTTGGAGCGGCAGGTAGGACACGAGGGCGGGGGCTGTCAAGGGGCGCGCGGCCCCTCGCGGCGGACCGGCGTGCGGGAGAGGAGCGCACCGCTTTCGCGGTCGTAGACCAGCAGCGCCTCGGCCCCCGCCGCGTCGCGGACGAGAACGAGCAGTTCCGCGCCCGAGGCGCCGAGGGCGGCGACGCTCTCTCCCGCCGGCAGGGCGAGCTCGGGCGCGGCGACGGGCGCCGCGGGGCGCGTCGCGGGCCCCTCGACGACGCGGGCGAGACGCCAGACGAGGATGCCGGCGACGCTGGTCATGCCGACGATCAGCACGACGGTGAGCAGGGTCACGAGCCGCCTCAGCGCGCGCAGGCGCGGCGGCTCGGGCGGCTCGTCCTCGTCGTCGAGGGGCGGTAGGGTCTGGCTCATGGACGGGGCGCTCGACGATGAGGAGAGGGACGCCGCGGCGGGCGCGCCGCCGCGGCGGCTGACGGTGCCGACGGCGCTGGCGGGCGCGCGGCTGGACAAGGCGCTGGCCGAGGCCGGGGCGCCCGAGGGGCCGAGCCGCTCGCGCATGAAGGCGCTGATCGAGGCGGGCGCGGTGAGGGGGCCGGACGGCGAGGTCGTGCGCGACGCGCGGCGCGCCGTCAAGGCCGGCGAGATCTGGACGCTGGCCGAGCCCCCGCCGGCGCCCGCCCGACCGGAGGCGGAGGCGATCCCGCTCAGCGTCGCCTACGAGGACGCTCATCTGATCGTGGTGGACAAGCCGGCCGGGATGGTCGTGCATCCGGCGCCGGGCGCGACGCGGGGCACGCTGGTCAACGCGCTGCTGCACCATTGCGGCAGCGGGCTCTCCGGCATCGGGGGGGAGGCGCGGCCGGGGATCGTGCACCGGATCGACAAGGACACCTCCGGCCTGCTGGTCGCCGCCAAGACGGAAGCGACGCATCGCGGCCTCGCGGCCCTGTTCGCGGCGCACGACGTGGAGCGGGCCTACGCGGCGCTATGCTGGGGCGCGCCGGGACCGGAGTCCTCGCGGATCATGGGCCTCGCGGGGGTGAGCGCCGAGCCCGGCGGACTGCGGGTGGAGGCCGCGATCGCGCGGCACCCCACGGACCGCAAGCGCATGGCGGTGACGCGTGCGGGCGGCCGGCACGCGGTGACGCATCTGCGCCGGGTCGGCGTCGCGACGGAGGGCGCGGCGGCTCGGCTCGTCTGCCGGCTGGAGACGGGGCGGACGCACCAGATCCGGGTGCATCTGGCCTGGCTCGGCCATCCGCTGATCGGCGATCCGGTGTATGGCCGGGGGCGGCGGGCGCCGCGGACGCTGGGCGAGGCCGGCACGGCGGCGGAGGCCTTTCCCCGCCAGGCGCTGCACGCCGCGACGCTGGGCTTCCGTCACCCCGCGACGGGCGAGGCGCTGCGCTTCGAGGCGGAGGAGCCGGAGGATTTCGCCGCGCTGGCGGCGGCCCTCGGCCTTTAGCGCCGCCGGACGAGACCGAGACCGGGGAGGAGAGACCGAGCGGCGCCGCCGCGGCGGGCAGGCCCGCGTCGGCGGCATGGAGGGTGGAGCGGTTCCGGGCCTGCGGCGACGCGCCGGCGCCGTAGAGGCCGGACGCCGGCGGGTCGCCTTTGACGACAGTTTGTCCCGACCGACACCCGCAATGGAAAGGCGGCGCGCCGCCACGGCCCTTTGTTTCGGGAACGGTCGACCCCATATCGCGTTGTAAAGAGGTGACACACCCGAGCCAGAGGAGGCGTCCGTCGAGGGGCGGACGTTCGGAAGGGACGATGAGCTACACGAGATTGCCGGCGCCGTCGCCGGAGCAGGGCCTGAGCCGCTACCTCCAGGAGATCCGGAAGTTCCCCATGCTGGAGCCGGAGGAGGAGTACATGCTGGCCAAGGCCTGGGTCGACCACGGCGACAAGGAATCCGCGCACAAGCTGGTGACGAGCCACCTGCGGCTCGCCGCCAAGATCGCCATGGGCTATCGCGGCTACGGTCTGCCGCCGGCTGAGGTGATCTCCGAGGCGAACGTCGGCCTGATGCAGGCGGTGAAGCGGTTCGACCCGGAGAAGGGCTTCCGCCTCGCGACCTACGCGATGTGGTGGATCCGGGCGGCGATCCAGGAATACATCCTGCGCTCCTGGAGCCTCGTGAAGATGGGCACCACGGCGGGGCAGAAGAAGCTGTTCTTCAACCTGCGCAAGGCCAAGAACCGCATCGGCGCGCTGGAGGAGGGCGATCTCCGGCCCGAGAACGTCGCCACCATCGCCGACAATCTCGGCGTGACCGAGACCGAGGTGATCGCGATGAACCGCCGCCTCGCCGGGGGCGACGCGAGCCTCAACGCGCCGCTGAAGTCGGACGGCGAAGGTTCGGCCGAGTGGCAGGACTGGCTGGCGGACGACGACGCGGACCAGGCGGCGCAGTACGCCGAGCGCGACGAGCTCGAGAGCCGGCGCGAGCTGCTGATGGCGGCGATGGAGGGCCTCAACGAGCGCGAGCGCCACATCCTCACCGAGCGGCGGCTGAAGGACGATCCGGTGACGCTGGAGGAGTTGTCCAAGGTCTACGACGTCAGCCGCGAACGGGTGCGCCAGATCGAGGTGCGCGCCTTCGAGAAGCTGCAGAAGCGGATGCGCGAGCTGGCGGCCGAGAAGGGGATGATCCCCGAGGTGACCTGAGCCTCACCGGGCCTCGGGGAACCGCTCGCCGCCGGCGGGCGCGAGCCCCGGCAGCCAGGTCTCGTGGACGTGCAGCCACTCGACGCCGTTCGGCGTGCCTTCGCGCGCGCGGTAGAGGACGGTGGCGAGGCGGGCCGAACGATCGCCCGCGAGCCGGTGATGCTCCTCGTAGGTGACGAGGGTGCAGTCGCCGACGGTGTGGACGTGGGCCGGAGCCTCCACGGTGATGGCGAAGACTCCGGCGCGATCGGCGAGGGCGCCGTGCAGGCCTTCGAACTCCGTCAGAAGCGCCGGAAGCTCCGTCGTCGTGCCGAGCGGCGAGATCACGCGAAGATCCGGAGCCATGACGCCCGACATGCGCGCGAAGGCGACCGGGGTCCGCGGCAGGGCGCCGACGAGCCAGTCGCGCAGGAAGGCGTGGAAGTCCTCGGTCTCGCGCACGGCGGCGCGGGCGAGGGCGGGCATCTCGGTCATCTCGGAGGCTCCTTAGGCGGCGGCGCGGCGAGGGTCGCGCCTGCGGCCTCTCCGCGCAACCGGCGCCATCGGACCCGCCTCGGCCCGTTTTCTCCGCCGCGCCCGTTTGACTTTCGCGCTCGGTGCGCTTTGTCGCCCGCGACACGGCAACTCCTGAGGGTGCAGGTTCATGGGCGTCAACGAGAAGTTCGAAGATCCGGCGACGGGGACGGGGGCGCAGGCGACCCCCGCGGCGGACGAAGCCTCGCGTGCCGAGGCGGTGAACGGCGAGGCGGTGGCGCTCGGCATCGCGTTCGACGGGTTCGCCCAGGCGATGGAGACCAAGGGAGGCCGGCTGCTGCTGATGGCGACCAAGGTCCTCCTGTTCAATTTCGCGGTGTTCGGCCCCCTGATCGCGATGGGCTTCCTGCTGTTCTCGTGACGCGCGAGGACGGCGCGGTCAGCCGATCAGGCCGGTCGCGCCGTCCCAGACCAGCTTGCCGCCGGTGAGCGTCAGCATCACCCGGATCAGCCCGAAATAGAGGTGCGCGGGCACCCTGTGGTGCGCCCAGACGCCGAGCAGCATGCCGACCACCGCCACCGGCGCCAGCCAGAGCGCGGCGCCGAGCTGCCCCTCGTCGAACAGGCCGACCGCCCAGTAGGGGCCGAGCTTCACGACGTTGACCCACCAGAACAGGATCACCGTGGTCGCCTGATACTCGCTCTTCGAGAGGGGGCGTGTGAGCAGGTGGACGGCGGCGGGCGGCCCGCCGGCGTGGCTCGCGAAGCTGGTGAAGCCGGCGACGCCGCCCCAGAAGCCGGCGCGGAGCGGGGCCGGGCGCCGGGCCGCCTCCGGGTCGGGGCGAGGTCCCCAGCCCCGGGCCTGCGCGAGCTGGAAGGCGACGAAGCCGAGCGCGATCAGCCCGATCAGAAGACGGACCGCCGCCTCCGGCACGGCCCAGAAGAAGGCCGCGCCGAGCGCGATGCCGGGGACCGCGCCGATCATCATCGGACGCGCCTCCCTCAGGTTCCAGCGGCCGCGCCAGGCCCGGAGCCCCGTCAGGTCCATGACCATCAGAAGCGGCAGCATCAGACCCACCGCGACCTCGGGCGAGGCGACGAGCAGCAGCAGCGGCGTCGCGGCGAAGCCCGCCCCGGCGCCGAATCCGCCCTTTGAGATGCCGGCCAGCAGCACGGCGGGCACCGCGGCGGCGAGGAACAGCGGATCGGCGATCTCGGGCGGCATCGACGGCCTCGCGGGTGAGCGGCGCGACCGGCCGTGCGGCGCGACGGAGGGGCGGCGAAAGCCGACGGCGCTTGCGGGGGGCGCCGGATCGCGCTAGCCCCCGCGCGGACCCATACGAGGCTCAATCGCGGGAGACGCAGACGATGTCCAGACCCAAGATCGCGATGATCGGCGCCGGCCAGATCGGCGGCACCCTCGCGCACCTGGCCGGTCTCAAGGAACTCGGCGACGTGGTGCTGTTCGACATCGCCGAGGGCGTGCCCCAGGGCAAGGCGCTCGACATCGCGGAATCGAGCCCGGTCGACGGTTTCGACGCCGCCTATTCCGGCGCCAACGATTATGCGGCCATCGCCGGGTCGGACGTCTGCATCGTGACCGCCGGCGTGCCGCGCAAGCCGGGCATGAGCCGGGACGACCTGCTCGGCATCAACCTCAAGGTGATGAAGGCGGTCGGCGAGGGCATCAAGGCCAACTGCCCGGACGCGTTCGTGATCTGCATCACCAACCCGCTCGACGCCATGGTCTGGGCCCTGCGCGAATTCTCCGGACTGCCGGCCGAGAAGGTGGTGGGCATGGCGGGCGTGCTCGACTCGGCGCGCTTCCGGTATTTCCTGGCCGAGGAGTTCAAGGTCTCGGTCAAGGACGTCACGGCATTCGTGCTCGGCGGCCACGGCGACACCATGGTGCCGCTGACGCGTTACTCGACCGTCGGCGGCATTCCCCTGCCGGACCTCGTCGAGATGGGCTGGACCACGCAGGAGAAGCTCGACGCCATCGTGCAGCGCACCCGCGACGGCGGGGCCGAGATCGTCGGCCTGCTCAAGACCGGCTCGGCGTTCTACGCCCCGGCGGCCTCGGCGATCCAGATGGCGGAGAGCTATCTGAAGGATCAGAAGCGCCTCCTGCCCTGCGCGGCCTGGGTGGACGGCGCCTACGGGCTCAAGGGCCTCTACCTCGGCGTGCCGACGGTGATCGGCGCGGGCGGCATCGAGCGGATCGTCGAGATCAAGCTGAACAAGGACGAGCAGGCGATGCTCGACAAGTCCGTCGACTCCGTGAAGGGGCTCGTGGACGCCTGCAAGGGCATCGACGAGACGCTCGCCTGAACGGCGAGGGCGGGGGGCGGCGTGCGCCTTCCGCCCTTGCCCGAGCGGCGCTTGAGCGGCATAGGAAGAGCGTCCCCGAGAAGGAGCCCGGCCCGATGGAGAAGTTCGAGACCCTGACCGGCGTCGCCGCGCCGATGCCCCAGATCAACGTCGACACCGACATGATCATCCCCAAGCAGTTCCTGAAGACGATCAAACGGACGGGGCTGGGCAAGAACCTCTTCGACGAGATGCGCTACGACGAAGCCGGCAACGAAAAGCCGGACTTCGTGCTCAACCGTCCGGCCTACCGGGACGCGAAGATCCTCGTCGCCGGCGCCAATTTCGGCTGCGGCTCCAGCCGCGAGCATGCGCCTTGGGCGATCGAGGATTTCGGCATCCGCTGCGTCATCGCGCCGAGCTTCGCGGACATCTTCTTCAACAACTGCTTCAAGAACGGCATCCTGCCGATCGCCCTTCCGCAGGAGGAGGTCGACGATCTGATGGCGGACGCCGAGAACGGCGCCAACGCCAAGCTGACCGTCGACCTCGAGTCGCAGACGATAACGCGGCCCGACGGCTCGACCGTGGGGTTCGATGTGGATCCGTTCCGCAAGCGCTGCCTCCTCGAAGGTCTGGACGACGTCGGATTGACGCTGGAGAAAGCCGACGCGATCGCGGCTTACGAGACGCGCATGGCGGCGGAGCGACCCTGGCTGGCGCCTGCGGGCTGAGCGCCGACCGCGAGGGTTCGGCGGTGGGCCGCGTCCCGCTCCGCGAAGGTCGCGGTCCGGCTTGGCCGGGGCCGCGTCGATGACGCGGACGCGGGAGACGGCGCAGTATCCGGGCGCGGCGCTGCGCGCGCTGGCGGTCACGGCGACCGTGGCGATCCCTTCGCTGCTGGTCGCGCCGTCGCCCGTGGGGACGGAACCCGAACTCTCGTTCCTCGTCGGGGCCGCGGCCGGTCTGATGGTGCTGTTCGAGTATGGCGCGCGGACGCCGGCGCTGGTGGATTTCCGCTTTGCGCCGCCGCTCAACCGACTCCGTTTCGCGACGTTCGTGATCGCGCTCGCCGCGGCGACGGCCGCGGCGGCCTCGCCGGCGGCCGGGCGTCTCGGATTGACCGTGGCCGAGGCGATGGCGGGCCCGGCGAGTCCGGTCGACCTCGCCGCCTGGGCGGTCACGCGCGACTCGGCCCCCGGTCCGGATCCCGTGTTGAGGGCTGCCGGCGCGCTGACTCTGGTCGCGGCGCTGACCTGCCTGGCGGGCGCCGGGGCGTGGATCTGGTTCGGCGCATGGCCGGGCGATCCCGAGCGGTTCAACCGATGGATCAATCTTCCGACGTTCGAACCTTCGGACGAGGGCGATGCGGCGGCGTGGCTCAAGCGGCAGGGCGGCCTTGCGGCGCTGACGGGTCTTGCGCTGCCCGTGGCCCTCACCGGCCTCGGCGCGGCGGCGACCCGGCTTTTCGCGGCGGATCTTTTCGCCGCGCCGCTGGCGCAGATCTGGGCCGCGGCGATCTGGGCGGGGGTTCCCGCCTGCGTCCTGCTGAGGGCGATGGCGTTGCTCAAGCTTGCGCGGATCGCTCGGAGGGATGTTTCGTGAGAGCCCTCGCGGCCGCGCTGTTGGCGTTGGGGGTGGCCTCGGGCGCCCGCGCGGAGCCCCTGCCTCCGCCGGCGGAGGGGTCGGTGCGCGTCGCGGCCTTCAACGCCTCGCTCAGTCGGGCGGGCGCCGGGGTCGCGTGGAAGGACGTGGCCGAGGGCGACGCGCAGCCTCGGGCGGTGGCGGAGATCATCCGGCGGGTGCGGCCGGACGTGCTGCTGGTGCTGGAGCTCGACCACGACCTCGAGGGGCGGGCGCTCGGCGCGCTGGCGGCGCTGATCGCCGAGGACGGGGCGGCGCCGGGCGTCGACTATCGGCATCGCCTGGCGGCGCCGATGAACACCGGCGTTCCCACGGGGCTGGACCTCGACGGGGACGGCGCCGCGGCCGGTCCGTCGGACGCGCAGGGCTGGGGGCGGTTTCCGGGGCAATACGGCATGGCGCTGCTCTCGCGCCTGCCGATCGAGGGGCTGCGAAGCTTCCGCCGTCTGCTCTGGGCCGAGATGCCGGGGAGCCTGATGCCGGGCGCCGGGATGCCGGAGGCCGCGGCGATGGTGCAGCGGCTGTCCTCCAAGTCGCACTGGGACGTGACCCTGCGGCTGCCGGGGGGGGAGACGTTCCACCTTCTGGCGAGCCATCCGACGCCTCCGGTCTTCGACGGGCCGGAGGATCGCAACGGGCGGCGGAACCACGACGAGATCCGGTTCTGGATCGACTACGTCTCCGGCGAGGACTGGATGACGGACGATGCGGGGCGTCGCGGCGGGCTGGCGCCGGGGGCCGCCTTCGTGGTGGCGGGCGACCTCAACGCCGACCCGGCCGACGGCGAGGCGCGGCGAGCGGCGATCGCGGCGCTGCTGTCCCATCCGCGCGTGCAGGATCCGGCCCCGCGGAGCGCAGGCGCGGCGTCGGCCGCGGCGGCGCAGGGGGGCGCCAACGCGCGCCACAGGGGCGATCCGGCGCTCGACACCGCCGACTGGCGGGACAAGCCGGAGCCGGGAAACCTGCGGGTCGACTACGTGCTGCCCTCGACCGACTGGGAGGTGACGGCGGCGGGCGTGTTCTGGCCGGCGCCGGGCGCGCCCGGCGCGGCGCTCGTCGAGGGCGGGCGGCGACCGGCGAGCTCCGACCATCGGCTGGTCTGGGTGGATCTTCGGCCCGACGGGCGTTGATCCGGCCGGCGGCGCGGGCGGAATCGGCGCCGCAATCGTGCGCAGAGCGTGCGGACGAGGCGCCGCGGGCGTCGGCCCTTCGTCGGCTTTGCGTCGGACTTTCGTCGGCCTTTCGTATGCCGTTCGTCGGCCCTCGGCAGGACTTTCGTGCCGCGCGCGTCGGTCGTCGGTGCGCAATTCGTGCCGACGTCGCGCCGACGGGAGGGGCGTGGGGGGTCTCCGGCCTGGCGACGGTCCGAGGGCGCTAGAGCGCTTTGCGGCCTGATTGGATCAGGTCTCGCGCTCCAGACTTTTGATTTGTCGCGTTTTCGCGACGCCGGCCCGTTCCGGTCCGACTGGAAAACGCTCTAGCCTGGCGCCGAAGGGTCGAGGAAAGGTTGACGCTCGCGGCCGGGCTCCGCCCTTGGACGGAGCGCCGCCGGCCTGATCGTGGATCGATCGTCGCGAAGGATCACGCCGCCGGGGGGACGGCCCCGGCGGCGCCTTTCGGTCGGACGGCCCGGCCGTCAGCCCGCGCCGGGCGAGGTCCGCGTCTCCGCCGGGGGAAGGCTGTCGGCGGTCCGGGGCTCGGTCTCGGCGGCCTCGGCGGCGACGGCGTCGGGCGCGAGCGTCAGGAGCACCGCGCCCTCGGCGATCTGGGCGCCTTCCTCGGCCGGGGCGGTCTCGACCGTGCCGTCGCGAGGGGCGGTGAGGCGGTGCTCCATCTTCATCGCCTCCATCACGGCGACGGTCTGGCCGGCGGTGACCGCGTCGCCGGGCCTGGCGAGCAGGCGCTTGACGAGGCCGGGCATCGGCGCGGTGACGGCGTCGCCGCCGGCGACGGCCTCCAGCGCGGCGGCGAAGGGGTCCGCGAGGCCGAAGGCGGCGGCGCGGCCGGCGAGGAAGACCTCGGCCCGCGGCCCCTGCGGCGTGGCGCCGAGGACGGCGCGGGCGTCCCGCTCGGCCCCGTCGACGGCGAGGCGCAGGCGCCCCGGCGCGGCATGGATGGCGAGGGCCGGGCCGGCGGCGTCGCCCTCGACGGCCGTGTAGCGATGCTCGCCGACCGTCTCGAGGGTGACGACGAGGGGCTCGCCTTCGCCCTCGACCGTGACGCGGCGGCTCTCCCGCCCCCAGGGGCGCCAGCCGTCGCGGCGTCCGAAGGGGCCGGGCTCGGCCGGGCGGTCGAGCGCTAGGGCGGCGGCGGCGGCGAGGGCGGCGGCGCCGGCGGGCGCGGGTTCGGGGGCCGTGAGGGCGGCGAGGTCGCGCTCGATCAGGTGGGTGTCGATCTCGCCCTTCGCGAAGCCCTCATGCGCCAGCAGGCGGGAGAGGAAGGCGAGGTTGGTGGTCAGGCCCGCCACCTCCGTCTCCGCCAGCGCGGCGAGGAGGCGGCTGCGCGCGGCCTCCCGCGTCGGGCCGTGGGCGACGATCTTGGCGATCATCGGGTCGTAGTGGGGGGAGACGGCGTCGCCCTCCCCGACGCCGGCGTCGGTGCGGGCGAGGAGGGGATCGGGCAGGCGCAGATGGGTGAGGCGGCCGGTCTGCGGGAGGAAGCCCCTGGCGGGATCCTCGGCGTAGAGGCGCGCCTCGATGGCGTGGCCGGTCAGGGGGACGTCCGCTTGCGCGAAGGGCATCGGCTCTCCCGCGGCGATGCGGAGCTGCCATTCGACGAGGTCGAGGCCGGTGATCGCCTCGGTGACGGGGTGCTCGACCTGGAGGCGGGTGTTCATCTCCATGAAGTAGATGCGGTCGGCGCGCAGCCCCTCGGAGGCGTCGGCGATGAACTCGACGGTGCCGGCGCCTTCGTAGCCGATGGCCTTGGCGGCGCGGACGGCGGCGGCGCCGATCTCGGCCCGGATCTCCGGCGTCATGCCGGGGGCGGGGGCCTCCTCGATCACCTTCTGGTGGCGGCGCTGGAGCGAGCAGTCCCGCTCGTGCAGGTGCAGCGCCGTGCCGTGACCGTCCGCGAGCAGCTGGATCTCGATGTGGCGCGGGGCGGCGACGTATTTCTCGATCAGGACGGCCGGGTCGCCGAAGGCGGCCTGCGCCTCCGCCTGCGCGCCTTCGAGGGCTTCGGCGAAGTCCTGCGCGCGGTCCACGCGGCGCATGCCCTTGCCGCCGCCGCCGGCGCGGGCCTTGATCAGGACCGGGTAGCCGATCTGCTCGGCCTCGCCGGCGAGGAACTTCGGGTCCTGCCCTTCGCCGTGGAAGCCGGGGACGACGGGGACGCCGGCCTCCTGCATCCGGGCCTTGGCGGCGTCCTTGAGGCCCATGGCGCGGATCGCCGAGGCGGGCGGGCCGACCCAGATCAGGCCGGCGCGGCTGACCGCCTCCGCGAAGTCGGGGTTTTCGGAGAGGAAGCCGTAGCCGGGGTGGATGGCGTCGGCGCCGGTCGCCTTGGCGGCGGCGATGATGCGATCCGCGACGAGGTAGGACTCGGCGGCGGGGGCGGGGCCGATGGCGACGGCCTCGTCGCAGGCGGCGACGTGGCGGGCCTCTGCGTCGGCCTCGGAGTGGACGGCGACGGTGCGGATGCCCATGCGCCGCGCGGTGCGGGCGATGCGCACGGCGATCTCGCCGCGGTTGGCGATGAGGAGCTTGGCGATGGGTCGGGGGGCGGGCGCCGGGGCGGCGCGCGCCGCGGCGGCGTCGGCGTCGGCCTTCGCCTCGGCCTCTGTCGCGACCTGCGGGCGCTCCGGCGGGGCGACGCCGCCGTC